>JBILFC010000053.1:0-14154 GCA_044351785.1 Bdellovibrionota bacterium | reverse complement strand
GAATCATTTGGGGTTTTTAAGAAAATACAAGTTATTAAAGGTAGTGTATGAGTGTCATTTTGATAGTTATCTCTGGTCTCTTATCTTTAGCGGTAGGTTACTTTGTTGCTTTACCATTTCTATCTGAAGTTGATTGCATAGAAGGATCATATTTAGAGATTCTTGCAGTGAATCTTAAGGAGAGTTATACCCAGTCGTTAGAGGATTTAGAACGAGCGAGAGAGGGAAATATAATAGATGAAACTGAGTTTCTTAAGCAAAAAGAACTTTTGCTTAAAGATGCACATTTATTTCTTAAGGATGCTTAGTCTCTATAATGTCGGCACCAATACTTACATATGATGGTATCTATCTTAACTATGGTGATAATCTAGTAATTCGGAACTTAAGTGGTACCATCAAAAGTGGTAGATTATATTTATTAAGTGGGGATAATGGATCTGGAAAGACAAGCTTGTTGAGAATTTTATCTGGAAAGATAAAACCTAAACGTGGCAATATTAGTGGCGAAGCATTTAATTCCGGTTGTATTAAGGCGCTAATTGGAATAGGTGGTTTTTATTCGTATCTTAGCGTTTTAGAGAATCTAGCATTATTTGCAAAAGACGCCGAGAAGAGGATCTTGGAGAGCTACAGGCTTGAGCAATATAAGAATGTTTTGGTTAAGGAACTTTCACAAGGATGTTTGCAGAGGCTTTCTTTGGGTATATTATTGTCTTCCAGCGCAAATCTCATTTTTATTGATGAGCCTACTAATTTTTTGGATGTAAACGGAAAGTCTATTCTATTAGAAAAGTTGAAATCTGCTCTTCAAGAGGGAAAGGCAGTAATGCTAAGTTCTCATGAACCAGAGTTATTTAGTGACTTGGATCCTGTCCCTTTAATTCTAAAGAATGGAGACTATGTTTAATCCAACTTTTGCTTTATTGAAGAAAGAGTATCTGTTAATGCGTCGCGGAGCTATGTCAATTGGTGGCTTAGTTCTCTATTCTGCCCTATTTATTTTGTTATTCTGTTTCTTATTGAGGGAATCAAAAGTTGCTCCTTCTGAAGTTGGCCTAGTATCTTTTTCTGGTCTTTGGTTGATAACCTTATTTGTTGCATTTAGATACTCTTTGCAGTCTTACAAAGAGGAGAGTGAGAAAGATATATTTATGGCTCTCATGGATTCAGGCTTTTCTGCTGAGTCAATTATCTATTCTAAGTTGCTATTTGGTTCATTGATTCTTTTGGCTTTATCAATAGTGAATTTCTCTTTGTTCTCTATTCTTTTGGGATTCCCTGAAATCATGGGTGGCTTATTTTCCTCTTTTACCATATTCTTGATGGCGATACCTGGTCTAGCGATGATTGGTAGTTTGGGAGCGATCATTTCAATCTTATCTAAGGAAGAAGAGATATTAATGGCTGTTACGGTTGTTCCTCTATCTTTATATTATGGGGTTTTAGTAGTAAGTGAAGCTGAAAATGCCTTTAGGCAGGTAGACTTAGATTTCTCAAGTCATGGTATTTTAAGCTTTATTGGTATAAGTGTTATACTATTTTTACTAGCGCCATTTTTAGCAAAGTCAATTTTTAATAGTAATCGGGTCATTTAGAATGAAGGCTTTAAAGTTTTTAATTAGTCTATTAGATACATTTATTGTGTATGTCATGTTCTTCTTGATGGCTTATGCAATTTATTACGTTTTTAATGTGGCACCCGATGAAGTTGTTATGGGGGCAGTGCAGAGGATTTTATATTTTCATGTTGGAGCAGCGTCTTCTACATACTTAGCTCTGGGAGTTCTTTTTGTGGCTTCAGTTTGTCATTTTGCGGAGCTGAAATTGGGTAAGGTTGATTTCCCTTCTATGGGAAGGGCGGCGGCGAGTGTTGGTTTTATTTGCGCAACGATTGTCCTATTAACTGGTATGATTTGGGGATATTCTTCTTGGAATACTTGGTGGCGTTGGGAGCCAAGATTGGTATCCGTATTGGTTTTGTGGATATTTCTACTTTCCTATTTATATATTTCCCTAGCAGAGTTTAAATCAGATCAACAAAGAAATACTGTTTCGGCAGTTGTTGGGATCTTATCTTCTATTCAAGTTCCAATAGTGATCTATTCTATTAAGTTATTAGATAGAACAGAGCAACTTCATCCTGAAGTAGTAGGCAATATGGGCTTAAGAGATTCAAGATATACTATCGCCTTATTGTTATCTACCTTATCTTTTCTGTTATTGACGATAGTGTTGATTCGGCTGAGGTATAGGTATTTAAAGCTTAGTATTGCGCTTACGAATTTAGAAGAAGAGAAATTATACTTATAGGAAACGTTATGCCAAATACTTTGACAGAACTAGCAATAGCCTACTCCGTGGTGTGGGTTATATTGTGTATAGTAATTATTAAAATAAAGAGAGATATTACTAAGCTTGAGGCGAGGCTTGGTAAATTAGATGTGAAAAATGCAAGTCAAAGTTAGTCGCGGTCAGTATCTCAGCAAGTATCGAATAATAGATTCACAATTTGTGTATTCTGCAGATACCCCTAAAATATTGCCGCCTCAAGATTTACCTGAGGTTTGTATGTTGGGGAGGTCTAATGTTGGTAAATCTAGTTTGATTAATGAGCTATTGCAGAGGAAGAAGTTAGCAAGAGTTGGAAAAACTCCAGGAGTTACTAAGGTAATTTGTTTTTATGATGTGCTTTATAGGGAGATTGAGAACGTAGAAGCAGAACCTAAGAAAGGTAAATTAGTGGACTTACCTGGATATGGATATGCTAAGGTTTCAGCTGTGAGTCGTGCGAAGTGGTCAAATTTAATTACTGGCTATCTTGGTAAAAGAGAGGCTCTTCAAGCGATAGTATTGTTATTTGATATTAGGAGAGACATCGAGAAAGAAGAGAGAGAGATTCTTAATTTAAGTGGTGGTGAGGGTGTACTGATTGGTATTACTAAGAGTGATAAGCTAAGTCAGAAGGATTTACAAAAAAGGAAGGCATATTTCCTAAATGAATGCGGGGTGCATGAGGATAATATCTTTTTTCTTAGTACATTGTCTAAGCTCGGAGGTAAGGAAGTAGACAGACTTAGAGATACTATTATCGAATATTACCGTGATGCAGAGACCCCTAGTTAGTGCCATAATTCCTAGCTTCAATAGAGCGGAGCTTACACTTAGGGCGATACATTCTGTGCTTAATCAGTCATATCAGAATATAGAACTCCTTGTAATTAACGATGGTTCACATGAAGACTATTTGGCCGTACAGCAATTACTTGAAGAGAAAAATGGGATTTATTTAAAGACTGAAAACCAGGGAGTATCTGTCGCTAGAAATTTAGGTGTCGAGCTTAGTAAGGGCGAATATATTGCATTTTTAGATTCAGATGATGAATGGTTAGCTGATAAAATTTATAAGCAGGTTGAAGTCATATCTGAGAATCCAAAGTATCCAATAGTGCAAGCCTTGGAAAGGTGGAATAGGAATGGGAAGATTATTACTGTACCTAAACATCTGTCCCCTGCTCAGGGAGAAAGCTTTAAGAAGGCGGTTGATCATTGTTGCATCGGACCATCTTCGGCCTTAATTAGAAGAGAGTTGTTTAATGAGATAGGATTATTTGATCCTTTTTTAAGAATTTGTGAAGACTATGACCTGTGGCTAAGAATTTTAGATAAATATCCGGTATTTTGTATTCAAGAAGAGCTAAGCATAAAGTATGGAGGACATTCTGATCAATTATCTAGGAGTGAAGTGGGGATAGATAGATTTAGGATATATGCTTTAATTAAATTTCTGATGAATGCAAATGATTTGGATAAGATCTCTATTGTAAAACAAGGTATTCTTAAGAGATTAAAGATCTTGATATCAGGAGCTGAAAAAAGAGGGTTTAGTGAGAAGGTCCAAGAATACCAGAGTTTATTAGAGATACTTGATAAATCTTCATCCTCTCCTCCTTCCATTCTTCCAACCTTCCTGTTAAATTAACGAAATGAAGAAGCAAGTTTTAATCACAAGGGCTGAAGGTCAGATAGCTGAGCTATCAAGTCTATGTCTAGAGCATGGATTTATACCTGTTTGTTGTCCCATGATCGAAGTTAGGGACCTGGAAGTAGATTTGTTACCTAGCAATAACAGAAATACATTATTAGTTTTTACAAGTAGAAATGCTGTAAGAAATGATATTCTTAGCGCCTATCCTGAGGCTTTGATTGCTGTGATTGGAGAGAAGACAGCGGGTAGAGTGAGAGAATTTGGGCGAGAGGTCAGTTTGATCTCAAGTAAATCTGAGGAGCTATATCTTGCTGATGAAATTTTATCAAATTATGGATCCTTAGAGATTGATGTTCATTTATTTCAAGGAAATACAGCCTCTAGTTTTGTTTCTGATAAGTTGTATGCTGGTGGTGTTAGGGTGTCGAAGCATCTTGTATATGAGGTAAGAAAGGCTTCCTATAGTAAAGAAAGATTAGTACATTTTTTAAGAGAAGGTGCTGAGTCTAAGGGTTTACATTATGTAACTTTACTTAGCCTGAATACGGCTGAAATCTTTTTTAAAGAACTTGAGACATTATTTGCGAAAGAAGAAATGATGTCTGTCTTACTTAACCTGAGCTTTGTAACATTAAGTAGTAAAGTAAAAGACTATCTGGAGGATAAGGGGGTTAGTATGGTAAAATTTACGACTGACCGTAGCGCAGAGGGAATAGTAGATGCAATTTTTGCTTGATTCATTAGAAGTAGGGTTCTTCGTTCGAGCCTTTTAGAATAGACTTCATGAATTTTGTATAGGTAGAGCCTATAGTCAAGAAGTAAATAGCATATATTATAATACTTCCAATTGTAATTCCTATGATGCTTAATAAGCTATGAGAGAGTTGATTACCTGCTAAGAGATTGGAGATAATTTGTATAAATATCCCAATAAGGAGTGTGGCAGATACGGGATGCTTGAAAATTGTAAGATATCGAAAGGCGCTTATGTGCATTTCTTTATTCGTCATGAATACATTTAAAGCTGTAACAAAAGGGTAAACAAAGACCCATGGTAAAGCTAAGCTGTCTAGGTCATGTAGGTTAGCACTAAACCAGAATGAAATAACCATCGCTGGTGTTAGGATAAGATGAAAAATCGTATTCCACTTTGGTTTCCCTCTTGCAAGATGTACTAGATTGTTAGGAGCGGTAATAGCCATTACTAATTGTCCGATTAAAAGGAGTTTAAAAGATGGGATACATGGCGCCCACTTTTCTCCAATAACTAATGTAATTACATTATCTGCAAGAAGATAGCCTGAGATGTATATTGGGAAAGTTATTAAAGCTATTAAAGAGATAAAACAAAGATAAATTCTTCTAAATTCTTCAGGTTCATCTTTAACTTTAGATAATGTTGGATATAAGACTCCTTGGACAAGGGTAACAATTTTCTCTACAGGGATGGCAGCTAGTTGAAGAGCTACAGCGTAAAAGCCTAATAATTCAGCTCCAAGTTCAGCACCTCCGAAGAACTTATCTGCTTTACTGTATACATAGTAGAGGCTGCTAGATAAAACAACGGGAAGACCAAATCTGAGAAAAGGAATAGTTTCACTAAGAGTAAAATGCATTATGGGTTTATATTTAGAGATTAAATAATATGAAGTCATACTTATGAACTCTCTTAGTATGTATGAACCAATTAAAGTCCATGCACCTGCACCACAATAAGCCAGAGTTATGCTAAATATAACACTAGCTAAGGTTACAAGCATTTCTATCATTCCAATCTCTTTGAATTTTAAATCTCTTTGAAGAATGGATCTAGGTACAATGCTTAGAGAGCCAAATATGAAGAGAAGCCCTATTGCCATAGTTAGGGGTTCTATTCGAGGTTCTTTAAAATAATTAGCGGTAATAGGTCCCAAGAAAACGCAACTTAAGGATAGCAAGAATCCCCAGATCGCCATGCACCAGAAAGCAGATGAGAGTTCCTCTTTGCTTATTTCTTTTTGATTTACTATCGCCGTTCCTACGCCGAATTCTACGAAGAAAAGAATGTAACTGGTAAATATGCTGGACATTTCAACGATTCCATAATCTTCACTAGTAAGAATTCTAGTAACGATAATCGTGCCGGTCCAAGATGCAATCTGACTAAATAATTTAAATAATCCTAGCCATGAGGCGCCTCTTAGGGCATGGGTTATATTAGACATGAGAATCGTGAGTGAGTTTTGATTGAAAAAATACTAGAGTAAACATACAAGATTATGTTTAGTTCAACCACACATAAATTGATAGTTATGGTGCTCTATTGTTTTATGATTTAGCTCTGACATACCTGAGCGAAGTTAGGAGCCTGAGCTTTGATTATTTCAATAATGAGTTAAATGAGCGAGCTTATCTAGCTAAAATTACCTATTTTTTTCTATTTCTGAAGCAATTTCCACAAAGTCCCAGATAAGGGGTTGTTGGATGCAAAAGGGGTTCTAAGGATGGGTTGAGATTGGATGGTTTGTTGGGTTTGAAGTATAGGCCGGGAGCCTATTAAAGTATGAGGGTACTTTCGTTGTTGTTGTGGTTTGTTATTTAAGAGGGAACCAAGTGGGGTTGGGTGTAAAAGGGGACCTGAGGGTCCCTTTTTTTAAGTTTTTATTTTTAAAGGGGTAATGTGATGATTGAGGAAAGTGTTAAGGATTTGTCTGCGAGAATTTGCATTTCTTCGTTTAAGATTCTTAGGTGCTTAGAGGATAATAGAATCTATTTAGCTACAAGTATGGGCAGTGGATCAGTTTGTACTATTAAAGTCTCCAGCAGAGATCAATTACATAAATCACTTTTTAATCTTAGACGTGAGTATGTAATTCATGCAAGTTTAAATCATCCAAATATTGTGGAAGTGGGTGAGGCATTTGAAGACCATGATAGATTTGGTTTTAGTATGGAATATCTTGGTGGTGGGGATTTGAGAAGTCTTATTGGTCGAATTAGTAGAAGTCAAATACCTATATTGTTTTACCATATTGCCTCTGGCTTGGCGCATGTGCATAGTAAGGGATTCGTACATGCAGATATTAAGCCAGAAAATATATTACTTAGTTCTGCTGGAATTCCTAAAATTTGTGATTTTGGAGTTGCGAGAGATTTGAAGACCAAAAGAGTTGATTCTATTAAGTCGATCGTTGGTACTACTACTTATTTAAGTCCGGAATATATACTTTGGGGAGATATCGGAACTTATTCTGATATATATTCCCTGGGTATCATGATGTTAGAGTTATATCTTGGAGAGATTCCAGGAAATTTTTTATCTTTGCTTGAGATGATGAAAGCAAGAGATGATTTTTATAAACATCCTAACTTTGATCGTATCCCGGTAGAAATAAGAGATTTAATAATAAAATGCCTTGCTAAGGATCCTAAGAGCCGAATTCAGGATGGTTCACAGTTCTTAGATGTTATCAGTCAGTTTGTGAATAAAGTTAATAGCGAGAAGCTTTATTCTACTCAGAAGCGAAGACTTAGAATTTCTTCAGATGAAAATTACGTGAATAAAAAAGCAGCATAGTTTTTTATTCCCTTCCCTGTCTTGGCGGTTATAAATCCTCCCCTTGCCACCCAACCCACAATCTGCTATAACTCGCCCGTTTACCAAAATCGGTGGTTTTATGACCCCAGAGAGGGTTAAAGGAATGGTAGTGATTTTAGATAGTTCATTCAGTTTTCAAGCGCCTAAATTCTTCAGGCATAAATCTTTTCTTTTCATTTTAAAAAGCATTTTAAATCTTAATCCGGTAATAAGGAGCGCAATATGACCGATCAATTCCCTAATAATTGTAAAACAGTGGATAAATCATCTTGGAAGAAAGTCCTAGATGAAGAGCAGATTAGAAGAGCTATTACTAGAATCTCTCATGAAATTCTTGAACGTAATAGAGGCCCCAAGAAAGTAGCGGTAGTAGGGATTAGAACTCGTGGAGAATTCCTAGCGCAGAGAGTAGTTAAGCAAATTCAAGATCTAGAGGGAGTAGAAGTTCCCCTAGGAGTAGTTGATATTACCCTTTATCGTGATGATATTGCTCATAACTCTGAACAGCCTTTAGTAAGAGGTACTGATCTTCCTTTTAACATAGATAAGTATAACATTATTTTAGTTGACGATGTACTCTTTACCGGCAGAACTATAAGAGCAGCTTTAGATGCGATGGTAGACTTCGGAAGGCCAATAAGTGTTCAACTGGCGGTGCTTGTAGATAGAGGTCATAGAGAACTTCCAATTAGAGCTGATTATGTGGGGAAAAATGTATCAACTCAGAGATCTGAATTAGTTGAAGTTTGTCTTGGTGAAAAGGATGGGGAGGATTCGGTTTACATTAGAGAAAAGGGTAAATAAAAATGAGTTTTAAGGGGCCACATCTTATAGGGATTCGTGGGATGAAGAAGGAAGATGTACTTTTTCTTCTTGAGACAAGTGAGAAATTTCTGGAAGTTGGAGAAAGATCTATTAAGAAGGTTCCAGCCTTGAGAGGTAAAACTATAATTAACCTTTTTCTTGAACCTTCTACTAGAACAAGAACTAGCTTTGAAATAGCGGGGAAATGGCTTAGTGCGGATGTTATAAATGTTTCTGGAAGTTCAAGTTCTACCACAAAAGGTGAAACTTTAACTGATACAGCCTTAAATCTAAAGTCCATGAAGCCGGATATTATAGTTTTAAGACATGCATATTCTGGGGCTTGTGAGTTGCTAGCTAGATTGGTACCAGGTGTTAGTATTGTAAATGCCGGTGATGGCACTCATGAACATCCAACTCAGGCCCTTCTTGATTGTTTAACCTTAAAACAGAAGTTCGGAAGGTATGATGGCCTAACTATCACTATGGTCGGAGATTCCTTAAGAAGTAGGGTAGCTAGATCTAATATTCATATTCATCAAATTTTAGGAAACAAGGTAAGGGTTGTTGCTCCTCCAACCTTAGTTGATAAAGGCTTTAGGGAGATGGGCGTCGAAGTATTTTATAAATTAGAAGATGCCTTACCTGGAAGTGATGTGGTTATGAGTCTGAGGATGAAACACGAGTATCAAAATGATCAATATGTTCCTAATTTAGATGAATATGCTGAAAGATACATAGTCTCTGAAAAAATAATAAGTAAATGTTGTCCTGAAGCGGTGGTGATGGCGCCTGGTCCTATGATTAGAGGCACTGAAATAACAAGTGAAGTTGCTGACGGACCTAGATCCTTAATTTTTAATCAGGTTACATGCGGAGTTGCGGTGAGAATGGCTGTGTTATTCTTGCTCTCTGGAAATAAAGGTCAGGAAATTGATTCAGTGGAGGTTGCATAATGAAAACATTATTAAAGAATGCCTCTGTCTATAAGGACGCAAAGTTACAAGATTTAGATATCCTGCTTGAGGGCGATAAGATAGTTGCAATAGATAAAAAAGGATCAATTGCAGGAGGATCTGAGGTAAATGAGATAGACTTAAAAAATAAAGTCATATCTTCGGGACTTATCGATATTCATGTGCATTTAAGGGAACCTGGACAAGAGTGGAAGGAAACAATTTACTCTGGTTCGGATGCAGCTGTAGCAGGTGGATTTACAGATATTTGCTGTATGCCTAATACTAAGCCTGTAAATGATACGAAAGCTGTTACTGATTTTATTCTAGATAAAGCTAAGGTCGCAAAGTGTAAGGTTCATCCAATTGGAGCAATTACTTTGGGAAGTAAGGGAGAGGCTTTAGCTCCTTTTGGAGAACTTCAGGACGCTGGATGTGTGGCATTCTCTGATGATGGTAGGCCGGTGATGAATGCGCAAATTATGAGGCGTTCTTTAGAATATTGTAAGATGCTTAATGCTGTTCTAACTGTACATGAAGAAGATTTAAATTTAGCTCATGGATTTGCTGTTAATGAATCTCCTTTAAGTATCAGAATGGGCTTAAAGGGTATGCCTGAAGCTAGTGAGAATGTAATGATTGCTAGAGACATAGAGCTTGCAAGACTCACAGGTGGAAGGGTACACTTCTGTCATGTAAGCACTGCAAGGGGGGTAACTCTAATTAAACGTGCTAAGGAAGATGGAATACCGGTAACAGCCGAAACTGCTCCACAGTATTTATATCTAACAGAGAATGAAGTTGAGGGTTATAATACTTTAGCTAAGATGAGTATGCCTCTTAGATTAGAATCAGATTGTGAAGCACTTTTAGATGGACTTAACTCGGGAGTGATTGATTGTATCGGTAGTGACCATGCTCCTCATGAGGCGGATTCTAAGAATATTGAATTTGATAAAGCATCATTTGGAATGATTGGCTTACAGACTACGATACCAATTTTATTCTCTTTGTATCACAAAAAGAAGATTACCTTAGAGAGATTATTAGATAGTTTGGGAGACGCTGCGAGAAATTGCTTAAATATGCCATTAAGGAAACTCGAAGTTGGGGCGGCTGCCGACATATCAATCTTGGATCCTAATTATGAATTTGTTCTAAGAAAAGAAGATAATCGGTCTAAGGCAATTAACACGCCTTTATGGGGTAGGTCCTTTAAGGGTGGTGCATATATGACGATTGTAGGCGGTCAGATTAAATACAAGAGAGATTAGTATGAGTATGAGAGAAAAAGCAGTATTGGTATTAGCAGATGGTACAGTTTTTAATGGAGAAGCTGTTGGTGCTAAGGGGGAAGGTATTGGAGAAGTTGTTTTTAATACAAGCATGTATGGATATCAGGAAATATTAAGTGATCCTTCATACGCTGGACAAATGCTTACTTTTACATATCCACATATTGGGAATGTAGGAGCTAACAAGGATGATGTCGAGTCCCCTAAGGTACATGCTAGTGGAATAATTTGTAGGGAATTATCTGAGACATATTCAAATTACCGTGCGGATTGTTCTTTTGATGAATATTTAAAGCAAAATAATGTAGTTGGAATTGCAGAACTTGATACTCGGGCTCTAGTAACTCATCTTAGAACTCATGGTTCTCAGATGGGGATAATTTCGACGGACTTAGTAAATCTTGCTAGTTTAAAAGATAGAGCAAGAGATCTTCCTACTATGGAAGGCATGGATCTTGTTCCTGGGGTAACAACAGATAAGGTCTACACCTGGACTCAAGGCTCTTTCTGTATAAACGAAAATAAGTATAAAGAATATTCAGAGTCGGACTTAAAAGATCGTCCACATGTTGTGGCTCTTGATTTTGGAATTAAGTATAATATTCTTAGGCGCCTTGTGGATGTTGGATTTAGAGTTACTGTGGTACCTGCAACTACTAGTGCATCTGACATAGAAGCACTAAAGCCTAAAGCCATTTTCTTATCAAATGGTCCCGGGGATCCTGCGATGGTTACTTACGGAATAGAAACTACTAAAGCACTTTTAGGTAAGTATCCTTTATTTGGGATTTGTTTAGGACATCAGATATTAGGTCTTGCTGTAGGGGCTCCTACTTTTAAACTTAAATTCGGACATAGGGGCGGGAACCATCCAGTGAGAAATGAAAAAACAGGATTCTGTGAAATTTCTGTGCAGAATCATGGTTTTGCCACTAAAAAGGAATCTATTCCTAAGGGAGTAGAAATTACTCATTTAAATCTTAACGATAATACAGTTGAAGGAATTGAGATCCCAGATGCACATGCATTTTCGGTTCAGTATCATCCTGAATGCTCACCTGGTCCTCATGATTCTTCGTATTTATTTGAAGAATTTTATAAGAGAATGGAAAAGTTTTACGCATAATTAAGTTGGATAATAGACATGCCTAAGAGAACGGATATCAAGAGTATTTTAATAATTGGATCAGGGCCAATCGTGATTGGACAAGCATGTGAGTTTGATTACTCAGGGGTGCAGGCTATAAAAGCCTTAAAGGAAGAGGGATACAAGGTCATACTTGTAAACTCTAATCCGGCTACAATCATGACTGATCCTAATTTAGCTGATAGAACTTATATTGAGCCGATTACGGCTGAGTTCATAGAAAGAATTATTGCTAGAGAAAGACCTGATGCGGTACTTCCAACAATAGGAGGACAGACTGCATTAAACGTTACTCTTGAGTTAGATGAGCTTGGAGTATTTGAAAAATATGGATGTGAGCTTATAGGAGCTAATGTAGAAGCTATTAAAGCAGCCGAGGATAGAGATGCTTTTAAGAAGGTTGCCGAGAAGGCGGGGCTAGAGAATGCTAAGAGTATCTTAGTTAGAACTTGGGAAGAGGCTAGGGATGCAGTCGCTATTATGGGCTATCCATTTATCATTCGACCATCTAGAACTTTAGGCGGTAGTGGTGGAGGGGCTGTATATAATTCAAGTGAATTTGAACTTAAAATTAAGAGAGGCTTTGAAGCAAGTCCTAATCATGAGCTTTTAATTGAAGAGTCCTTACTTGGATGGAAGGAAGTCGAATTAGAAGTGATGCGGGATAAGGGTAATAATGCCGTTGTAATCTGCGGGATAGAAAATCTTGATCCGATGGGAGTGCACACAGGGGATTCGATAACCGTAGCTCCTATTCAGACTTTAACCGATAAGGAATATCAGATTCTTAGAGATAAAGCTTTAAGACTTGTTAAAGAAATTGGTGTTGATACTGGAGGATGTAATGTCCAGTTCTCAATTTGTCCAAAGACTGGAAGACAAATTGTAATTGAAATGAATCCTAGGGTATCAAGAAGTTCTGCTTTAGCGTCTAAGGCAACGGGCTTTCCTATTGCAAAAATTGCGGCTAAGCTTGCGGTTGGTTATCGTTTAGATGAGCTACCGAATGATATAACAAAGATGACACCAGCTTGTTTTGAGCCTAGTATAGATTACGTCGTTGTTAAGATCCCTAGATTTACGTTTGAAAAGTTTCCTACAGCAGATAGAGTGCTGGGTACCCAGATGAAGTCTGTTGGAGAAGCTATGGCGATTGGAAGAACTTTTAATGAAGCTTTACAAAAAGCTCTAAGGTCTCTTGAAACTGGACGCACTGGCTTATTAGGTGGAAAAGAAGCTGCAAGATATAATGATGTAAATGCATTATTGGATATTATCGCAAGTCCAACTGATAATAGACTTTTTCTCTTAGGTAGAGCTTTAGAGTTAGGAGCTACAGAGGAGCAAGTTGTTAAGAGCACTGCGATTGATCCTTGGTTTGTTCATGAGATGAGTAGAATTGTCAAAGCAGAAGCGGCTCTTAAGTCTGTTTCAGTAGATACTTTAAGTAGAGAAGGTCTTTTAAAAATTAAGAGACTTGGTACGAGCGATCAGAGATTATCTCAGTTATTGAAGTGTACTGAAGATGAAGTTAGAGCGCTTAGGCATAAAATGGATGTTCGGCCTGGGTTTAAAACGGTTGATACTTGTGCAAGTGAGTTTGAATCTTTCACTCCTTATTTCTACTCTTCCTATGAAGATACAAGTGATTCAAAACCAACTAGTAAAAAGAAGATAGTTATTCTTGGAGGAGGTCCTAATAGAATTGGTCAAGGTTTAGAGTTTGATTATTGTTGTGTTCATGCGGCGATGGCCTTAAAAGATGCGGGCCTTGAAACGATAATGGTAAATTGTAATCCTGAGACAGTTTCAACTGACTATGACACTAGTGATCGCTTATACTTTGAGCCTCTTACTTTAGAGGATGTGTTAGAGATTATTAATTTTGAAAAGCCTGATGGAGTAATTGTACAATACGGGGGGCAGACTCCTTTAAGATTATCTTTAGCTCTTCAAGCTGAAGGTGTCCCAATAATTGGTACTTCTCCTGATTCTATTGAATTAACTGAGGATAGAAAGCAGTTTAGTGTGCTCTTATCTAAGGTTGGTCTTGTTCAGGCGAAAAGTGGTACTGCGGTGTCTTTAGAAGAAGCCTTGGAAGTTTCTAAAGTAGTAGGCTATCCGATGATGGTTATGCCTTCATATGTTTTAGGTGGAAGGGCGATGGCTGTAATTCATTCTGATGAAGAGTTAGCAAGATATATTGAAGAGAGTGTATTAGTGTCTTTTGATAGGCCAGTCCTTTTAGATAGATTCTTGGGTGATGCGATCGAGATTGATGTTGATGCTGTGTATGATGGTGAGACTGCTGTTGTATGCGGAATCATAGAGCATATTGAAAGAGCTGGGGTGCATTCGGGAGATAGTTCTTTTATGTTACCTAGTCA
>JBILFC010000284.1:0-3829 GCA_044351785.1 Bdellovibrionota bacterium | reverse complement strand
ACAGTGAAATCAGAATCGCGGGACTTTGCAATTCAAATTGCTGCTCCTGTTTACAACGAAGGAGATTCTGTACTTACCCTTTATCGTTCTTTGATTCAGTCCAATATCGAATTTGACGAACTTCGTTTCGTATATGATATTGATACAGATACTTCGCTACCCTTCATTGCAGATCTAGCTAAAACAGATACTAGAGTGAAAGCTGATAAGAATTTATACGGTAAGGGAGTTGTGAACGCTCTTCGCTGGATATTTTCTAAAGCGGTAAAGGGGCCACTCATAGTAGTCATGGCTGATAATTCAGATAAGCTCTCAATTATCCCAGAAATGATTAGTATGTGGAAAGATGGTTCAACTGTTGTTTCTCCTTCAAGATATATGAAAGGTGGAAAACTCCACGGTGGGCCTGTTTTTAAAGGTTTCTTGTCTAGAATATCGGGAGTTTTTCTATCGATACTCGGTTTTCCTACTTCTGATCCAACTAATAACTATAAGCTTTATGATGGAGAGTGGGTATCAAAGCAGAATATAGAAAGTGAAGGTGGGTTTGAAGTCGCGTTAGAACTTACAGGGAAGGCTTATTTCCAAGGCAATAAAATTACTCAACTTCCTACTGAGTGGTGGGATCGTACTCAAGGGGAGAGTAAATTTAAAATGTGGAAATGGATTCCAAAATATCTAAGATGGTATCTTCCATTAGTAGTTCATAGATTTACCGGACGTAAAATTGTAAAGTCAGTCTAAGGAGTAATAATCATGCCTACTCCACAAATCTGCTTAAATACCCCAGCGGGCGGGGAGATTGTAATTGGTGATCGAAAAAAACTAGGTCTGATTTTAGGTCCATGTGTAATTGAGTCGAGAGATCTAATACTAAGACACACAGATAAAATTAAAAGTATAGTGCAAGCGGTTTCGGGAGAGGACGATTGTTTTTCCTTAATATTTAAATCTTCATTTGATAAAGCAAATAGGACGAGTAAGGGAAGTTTTAGAGGTATAGGTATTGATGAGTCTCTGAAGATTTTGTCCGAGGTTAGGACAGAATTTGATCTTCCAGTGATAACTGATATTCATTCTCCTGAACAGGTGCCTGTTGTTGGAGCAGTCTGTGATATTCTTCAAATTCCAGCCTTCCTTTGTCGGCAGACAGATCTATTAATAGCAGCTGGTGAATCTAAAAAGCCTATTTTAATCAAGAAGGGTCAGTTTCTTCATCCTGATGATATGAAGTATGCGGCTGATAAGATTGTAGAGGGTGGATCTGATCAAATACTTTTATGTGAACGGGGCGTATCATTTGGTTATCGTGATTTAGTTGTTGATTTTAAATCATTTTCTATGATGAATAATCTTGGCTATCCTGTCGTCTTTGATGTCACTCATTCAGTGCAGAGCTTAGGTGGAGCTGGGGGGAAGACCAGTGGCGCTAGTCAATATGTGCCGCAGCTTGCAAGGGCTGGAGTAGCATTCGGTGTTGATGCATTATTTATGGAAGCTCACGAAGAGCCATCTAAAGCTCCTTCAGATGGTCCTAATATGATTAAGTTAGAGAATTTAGAGAGTGTATTAGAGAGTATTAAAGCTGTATGGTTGGTTTCTAGAGAATTCTCGAGGGTTTAGTTCATTATTATGACTAGATTAGCTTTTAATTTGCCGCTAGAGAATAATTTTCAGAAATTTGGATTTACTGTAGGACTTACTTACTTGTTAGCAATATTAGTTTCAATAGTTTTACATTCACCTCAAAGAGCCCTAGTACCAAGTATTGTTGGTGGAGAAGATACTTCGCCTGATAGTATCGCTGCTGCAGGGGCCGTGTTTAGGGATTTTGACCGTACTGAGTTTAAAGATGGTAAATCCAAATGGAATATTAAAGCACATATAGCAGAATATTTGAGTGGTGGTGGTTTTATAAAATTGACAAGCCCTGATGTGAAGATATTTGGTGAAGGGAAAGAAAGACCAACTTTGATAAAGGCTAAATTTAGTAGATTAACTTTGAAAGAAGGTAAGGTTGAGACGGCTTTATTGGAGGGAGATGTAGAAATTAAGAGTGGTACTGGAGCTATTATTCATACTGCAACTGCTGAGTATCTAGAAAAGGAGTCTCGACTGACAACTCCAGAGCATGTATATATCGATGGTCCAGGTTATCACATAGAAGGCGACTCCTCAGAGGTTAATACTCTTACGGATGAAGTTTTAGTTTCTGGTAACGTAACTTCTAAGTTTGAGTCTAGCTTGGAAATGCCTGTAAATGTAAAGAAAAGTAAATGATGAAATTATTAAGAATAAATTTATTACACTGTATATTTGCAATTCCTGTATGTCTTAGCTTTATTTGTTTAGATAAGGTTCATGCAGAAGAAAAAAGCACTTCTACTTTTAAGAAGTCCTTAGCCGGCAAAAATACTAAAGATCCAGTTTTTATTCAGTCTGACTCTTTGGGACTTAATTCAAAAGAGAGAATTTTTACCTATAAAGGTAATGTAAAGATAAAGCGCGGTGATGTAGATATCACTACTGATATTATGGTCGGAAAGTATGCTGAAAATCAGGAGCTTGAGACAATAGTTTGTCAGGGGAATGTTGTAGTTACGAGACCTCCAGAAACCAGAGCAACTTCTAATAGAGCATATTATAATATTAAGAGTGGAAAGATAGAATTAACTGAGAATCCAGAGCTTGCTAAGGGCAGTAACGTTCTAGTAGCTGATAAAATCATTATGTATGTAGATGAAGATAAGAGTGAAGCAGAGGGGAATGTCCGCGTAAAGGTTGTTAAAGCTGAGGGTGAAGATAAGTAGATGAATAAGAGTTTAGTTTTAAAGTGCGAACATTTAGGCAAAAGCTATGGAGGCAGAGCTGTTGTTAAAGATGTTTCATTGAACGTTTCATCTGGAGAGGTTGTAGGACTTCTAGGACCTAATGGGGCAGGGAAGACTACTACTTTTTACATGGTCGTGGGATTAGTAAGACCTGATTTGGGCAATGTTTACTTAGACTCTGAAGATATAACTCAGAAAGCAATGTATGAAAGGGCTCTTAAAGGCATAAGTTACTTACCTCAAGAGGCTTCTGTTTTTAGAAAGCTAACAGTAAGAGAAAATATTCTGGGAGTTTTAGAAATTTTACCAGCCTATTCTGGAAAAAAAGATTTACAAGAATCTAGATGTGATGAATTGATAGAGGAATTGCAGTTAAATAAGGTTGCTGAATCTAGAGCGTATTCACTTTCTGGTGGAGAAAGAAGAAGGGTTGAAATTGCACGTGCACTAGCGACTTCACCTAAATTTATTTTACTTGATGAACCTTTCGCGGGAATTGATCCAATTGTAGTATCAGAACTTCAAACTATTGTCCGTGTTCTAAAGGAGAAGGGAATAGGGGTTTTAATTACAGACCACAATGTAAGAGAAACCTTAGGTATCTGTGATAGAGCTTATATCCTTAGTGATGGGAAAGTACTGGTAGATGGACCAGCAATGGAAGTAGCCACTTCTGATATCGCTAGGAAGTATTATTTAGGGGAAGATTTTAGGATATAAATAAGCTCTTTTTAATTAAGAGAATTTCTATCTACCTCATCTTCTTCCATACCAAGCATTCCAAATAGTGTTGGTCTAATCATTCTCAGTAGTCCGTAGAATATTTGAACCTGTCTATATGATTCAGCTGTATTTTTACTAGCAAGCGCTAGTTGTAAATTATGAGCTGCTAGTTTCATGTTCTGAAGCATTCTCTCAAATGTTTCTATAGAACATGTTTCAGATTTTATTTTCTCTCTTGATGAACTAATTTCACCAATTTGTACTTCTAGTAAGTT
>JBILFC010000343.1:0-2940 GCA_044351785.1 Bdellovibrionota bacterium | reverse complement strand
ATCTATAAATGGTGTGTTGGGTGTTAAGCAATTATCGTTCGGTGTCCAAGCAAAGGCCTGAACGCAGGATGATCCATATTCTCTAAGATAGCTTGTCCACTGTGAAAGGGTAGTTAATGTAGCTCCGTCAGGGTTTGCGAAACACTGATTATTCACAAAGCTAGGATTAGCACCGTGACCTTCACTAATTATTGTCCCTGTGGCAGGCAGGCCGGGTTCCGCTCCTTCGGGATTCCAAACAAAAGAACATCGATTTTGAAAAATCGGTGATATCCAGCTAACGACAGTGGACAATTGTTCTTCCGATAAATTATTCTCTAAGACTGGATTGATATAGCAACTAACTCCTTCTCTCAATTTAGGAAGTAAGTACGTTGCGAGATCAGTTGCGGCATTCTTAAATTCTGCAATTACACTTGGATCATTATTGCTGATTCCTTGAGCGAGGGTAGCGGTGGTATAAGTATTAAAGTATTCATAGCTACCGCATCTTTTATCTCGAATACACGGTCCATTTACAAGGTGAACTTCTACGAGGTTGACTTTTGGGTTACTCAATTCAGAATCTAGACATGAATAAGAGTTCCCAAATGAATTCCAGAGTAAAGATATTCCATAATTTGCTAAATTTCCTACGCTTGTTTTATAGGCACTGCAATTGAAATTCTGACTAGTTATAGCATAGGGAGCGCGCCCTACATTTAAAGAAGCATTTTTGCTTAGACCTAATAGTGAACATCCAATAAAAAATATAGAAGTAAGACAAATAAGTAACTGAAATTTTTTCATGAGAGAATGAACCTATACAATTTAAGGTAATTTTAAGTGTAGTTATCACATAAAGTTTACTGTGGTAAGACAAATAGAGCACCTTTATGGCTGGGTGATTATCAATTTTCTTGCTAAATTTGTTCTAAGGTTAGTTAAATTCATCACTAGTCTGACTCTTATAAAATAATTCTCAGAGTCTCTGCGGCTAGGAGTATGCCCTAGTGATTCCCGCTTGCAGCACGATAGATTAAACTGTATGTTGGACTTGGATCTCCCAAGTGCTTAATAAATGGGTAATAAATACTATGTTTAGAATATCTTTTTTAATATTATTGTTAGTAAGCTTTATTTCTTGTGCTCCAAGGGAGACACATAATGTTCTTCAGCCGCAGCAGATGCCTAGTTTAAGTGTTCCAAGCACTGGCCCTATAAAGGTGGCGATTGGAGAATTTATTAATCGCTCAACATACATGAATGGTATCTTCGCTGATTCTGGTGATCGATTGGGTAAGCAGGCTAAACAAATTCTTACTACACATCTAACTCAAAGTAGAGCATTTACCGTGCTTGATAGAAGTAATCTTGAGGCTCTAGAGTATGAGGCTAAATTAGCTAAGAATAAACAAGAACTTCAAGGTGCTAATGTTTTATTAACTGGGGCGGTTACAGAGTTCGGTAGAAAAGAGACCGGTACAAAGTCTTTAGGCGGCTTAATTCATGAAACTAAGACACAAACACTGTATGCAAAAGTTGCTCTTTCTGTCGTGGATCCAAAGACATCTGCTGTACTAGATTCTTTTCAAGGTTCTGGTGAATACAATTTAACTAATAAACAAGTTTTAGGCTTCGGCGGACAAGCAGGATATGATTCTACCTTGGCAGATAAGGTTTTAAACCTTGCGATTATGGAAGCTTTACAAAGAATGATAGAAGCTAAATCAGCTAATAAGTGGTAGTTTTATAGTATGCTTGTTAAGGCGGTATTAATTTGTTTACTACTAATTCTTCCTTCTTGCGCTTCTCGTCCTTCACTGTATGAGTGGGGGACTTACGAAGATTCTTTATCCAAAGTATTTAATAGCGGTAGTGAACCATTCTTAGTTAATGATGAATTAGAGCTATTAGGACAAGAGATAAATGCGAGTCGTCCTGGGAAAATTCCACCTGGTAAGATCGCTCATCTTGGTTATCTTAATGCAGTGAATGGGAATATTGATCTCGCAAGAGATTTCTTTAATCAAGAAAAAATGATCTTTCCTGAATCTACTATATTTATGGATAGACTTATAAAAATGCTGGATGAGAAAGAAAAGAAAAAGGGCTTAAAATGAGCTCTATTTTTAGATATTTAAATTCAATCCTATGTATATCTCTTTTTTTTCTATCCTCTTGCGCGGTAAGGCAGATGGATTACGGTGCATATAGGGCGCATATGCCTAAGAGTATTCTGATCATCCCCTCTTTAAATGAAACTACCGCGACTAATGCTGATTATAAGTATTTAAGCACAGTTACTGAGGTCGTAGCTGAGAAGGGTTACTATGTATTTCCGCTAGCTTTGGTAGATCTTATATTTAAAGAAAATGGTGTGATCTCACCGGTGGAGATGCGCCAAGTTTCAAGAGATAAATTGAGAGAAATATTTGGTGCGGATGCTATTCTCGATATAAGAATTAAATCATGGGGTACCAAGTATTTAATGCTTTCCTCTTATACAGAGGTAACATTAAGTTTTGAACTGAGTGATTTGAGCTCAGGAGTGTCCTTGTGGTCAGATACGATTACTGTTCATGACAATCAGAATAACTCAGGACAAGGAGACTTAGCAGGTATGTTAATAGGATCACTTATTCATGCGATAACTTCCAAGTTGACAGAGGCGGAAATTGGACTCGCTAGGCAAGCAAATATTCAGGCTCTTGATGGTCAATCAGGCCTCTTACCTGGGCCAAGAGCTTTAATAAGGCCAAATTAAAGTTTCCCCCATATTTCGCTAAGCTTCACAGATAAATTCTGTCTTTCCACTGGTTTAGTGAAGAATGCTACGGAACCAAGACTTAAAGCCTTATTTCTTTCTTCTTTAGTAGCGCATGCTGTAAGCATGGCTACGTGGCCATTATAAAGATTTTCATTCCTAAGTCTATTTAGAACCTCAAGTCCATTCAATTT
>JBILFC010000071.1:0-11276 GCA_044351785.1 Bdellovibrionota bacterium | reverse complement strand
AAGTAAATCATAATTAGAATTGCTTAAATGCGTGAATACATCTTCTCCATCAATTGCCTCATCTACTTCTATTCCTAAACTGCCTAAGATCCGTTTCATTGCAATTCGGTTTATTATGTTATCTTCCGCTAGTAATACTTTTTTACCCCTAAATGGCATTATTTCTTTTTCCT
The DNA here is from genome assembly GCA_044351785.1 of Bdellovibrionota bacterium. GTDB lineage: Bacteria > Bdellovibrionota_C > UBA2361 > SZUA-149 > DAOLCO01 > JAIYCX01. Next base: position 11,103 of record JBILFC010000071.1, on the reverse strand, counting down.
CGTCTAGCTCAGCGCTATCACATTCTATAATTGGAATTTTTAAGGTAAATGTTGAACCCGATTCTCCATCACTAACTACAGACAAACTGCCGTTCATTAATTTTGCAAGTTCACTACTAATCGGTAAGCCCAATCCCATTCCTTCTACTTGCCTAGATAAGCTTGAGTCTATTTGTACATAGGGTTCAAATATTTTTAAACATAATTCAGGTGGTATGCCTATGCCATTATCTTCAACTTCAAAACTTATAAATTCATTCTCCTTACTAATCTTCATTTTTATATTAGAATTAGGCGGTGAGAATTTAGAAGCATTTGAAAACAGGTTATATAAAATTTGCCTAAGTCTTCCAGAATCTAAAAGGAGAAACTTAGGAAGAGTTGATGTATTCTCTAATTGAATTATCTGATTTCTGGTATCTGCAATGCGCTTAAAATCTCTTTGAAGGGATGAAATCAGTTTCTCAGTGGAAACTTCTTGTTCTATCAGGTTAAGTTCACCTGCTTCAATCTTAGAGAAGTCAAGAACATCGCCAATTAGGTCTTTTAAGTGTAGGGCAGAGCCTAGAATATCTCTAACATCTTCTTTATATACACTCGGAAGATCAGATTCACTGAGAAGCTCAGCCAGAGACACAATACTTGTAAGCGGAGTTCTAATTTCATGACTTATATTAGCTAGGAATTGTGATTTCCTTAAAGTGGCTTTTTTTACCTCTTCTATTTCTACTTCTTTTGTAATATCAGTTGCAACTACTAGGATGCTTCTAACTTCCTTGTGCTCATCTAGGATAGGCACTTTATCAGTTCTAACTAAAGTATTTCCTACTTTTTCTCTTATTCCTAGAGAAATCGCCTTAGAATTAATAACTCTAAGATCATCTTTATAGTAATCATCTGCGAGTTCAGGGTAAAATTCTTTAGTGCTTTTACCTGCCATTTCTCTCTGATCAAGCTTTAGTGCACTAGCGGCTTTATCATTAGCGAATATAATATTATTTTCTGTATCTTTTAGAAAAACATATGATGGAATGTGTTTAAGTATCTGACTTTTAATTTCATGTTCTTCTTTTAACTTTCTATCTAGATATCGATATTCAATTTGATTAACTACTATGGCGGCAAGGTCTTTAAGAATTTGTTGTTCCTTGTGATCTATATGTCTTGGCACTGAGTCGATAATACAAAGAGTGCCTAGGGCAAATCCTTCCGAGTCAATTAAGGGCGCGCCCGCGTAGAACACAATATTTGGACTTGAAATCACAAGAGGAGAACTTTTAAACTGATCATCAAGTCTAGCATCAGGGATAACTGTAACTTCAGGTAAATTATTGATGCAATGTTTACAGAATGATTTATCGGAAGGAACTTCATTTATGTTGATTCCATGGGCAGACTTGAACCAGAGCCTATGCTCATCAACTAGGGAAATGACTGAAACAGGTACATCGAATAAATCACTAGCAAGGGTAGTAATCCTATCGAATTCTGTTTCTCGAGCAGTATCAAGTATTTGATAGGAACGTAAGCGATTTAACCTGAGGTTACCCATATTTAAGATCCTAGCTAATTATTTATTTATAGCCTAGTAATAACAAGATTAAAAATCAATACAATATTTGTAAATAGCCATACTATTTTACCTGAAACTACTTGAAATTTATTCCTGAAATTGATCTAACTTATTCTAAGTCAATTTATTAAAATATGTTTGTGTTTGGTTCTACAGTCAGAAATTTATTAATATCAGTAACTTTTTCACTGATGATTACTTTACCTATTGTTACTGCTCAGGATACGAAGTCTTTAGGAGAAGATTTAGAAAATCTTGGTAGATTATACAAGGGTGATAGCAGTGAGTTATTTCAAGAGTTCTGGTTACTTGGTAGATACCAGGGTCAATATCATTGGTCAGAGGGTAGTGGGGAGGACATGGACGATGAAGGATATGAAACTCGTCGTCTTAGAATGGGGGGACAGGCTAAGTTATTTAATAAGCTCACACTACATGCTCAGATGCTTAGCGGTAGTGATGTTAGTCCATTTTATAATGGCTTTACAGAGTTGTGGGCTCAGTGGGCATTTTCTCAAGAATTTATGTTCACCCTAGGTCAGCAGAAGCATCGTTTTACACATGATAGAAATGTATCTAGTAGATACTTAAATTATCTAGAACGCGGAATGCTAACTAATATGTTTGGGGCTGATTACACTCCCGCAGCGACTCTTCAGGGAACTATAAATAAGTTCTCATATTATACAGGAGTATTTTCTAATGCAACTGGCAGAAATATGGGGGATGCATTTACTGAACTTGATTCTGGCTTTTCCTATTTAGGAGCAGTATATTATGATTTAGAACATACATTAGATACTGAAACAGCTAATGTATATTTTTCATATTTGTATAGTGATGCTAAAGAAAATGCCACCAATTTAAATCGCTTTAATAATGGTGTTTCTTCTGCTTTAATCCTGACAGAAGGTTCTATGTCACTTGTGACGGAGGCTACTCTTGGTTTAAATGAAACAGAGGGGAGTGCACTTGGCATTAATCTGCAACCAGGTTATTTTTTAACTGATAATCTACAAATGGTAGGGCGTTGCCAAATAGCAAGTTCTGATAAACAAGAAGGTTTGCGAGCTCAGAGAAGGTATGAAATGGATTCTAGTTTATCCAACGGTGATTTGTATAGTGCAACTTATATGGGGCTAAATTACTACATAGCTGAGCATAGACTTAAACTTATGACAGGGATTGAATATTCCACTTTAGGAGGTGAACAGGTGTGGACTAGTAGTGCTATGTTCAGATTCTTTTTCGGCCCTCATTCTGGAGGAGCTTTTCCGATGAATAGGATGTTGCCTGGCAGCTTCTTCGAGCATGATTAAGAAGTCAGAGATCCTTCATTAAAAAATAACTTTTGATCAACTTTTAGATGGCTTAGCTCTTGATGGGAGATTATTATTATCAGGGAATCGCGTCTATACTCTTCTAGCAAGCTAAATATGATGTTTTCTGTTGCCTTGTCTAAGGAATTAGTTGCTTCATCTAGTATCAAAATGAGCGGCTTTCTTAGTAATGCTCTTGCAATGGCGAGTCTTTGTCTTTCACCACCTGAAAGTAGGCATCCTTTATCTCCTAGTAGGGTATCAAGTTTGAGAGGCAAGTTATCTATTACCCCTTTTAGTGAGACTTTTTCAATAACTTCCCACAGATCGAGTTCTGTAGCTTGGGGCTTTGCTAGTAACAAAGAGTCACGAATACTGCTGTAGGGTAAAATGGTTTCTTGGGGAACATATCCAATATTTTCTCTCCAGTAAGTTAAGTTAGAACTCTCTATTGTATTAGCTCCAATATTAATTGATCCATTAGTGGGGGAGAGAAGGCCTGAGAGAAGTCTTACGAAGGTAGACTTTCCCGATCCAGATGGTCCACTAATGGAAACAATTCCCTTAGTTATAAGGTTAATGGTGATATTTTCTAAGGCATTTCTATTAGATCTTGGGTAGCAATAAGAGACATCTTTAAATTCTATTCTACTTGATAAGTTGAAGTTGTGAGGCGCTGAATCAGAAGAGGAACTTGATTGCGCGTCCTCTACATTATTAAATAATTCAGTAGCATTCATTACAACTGAATAAGAAGGTATGCAGTTCAGAATAGTCTGATAGGAGTGATGCAGTACGAGTAGTTGCGGAACAATTCTTGAGAATAAAGCTGAAAGCACAATAAATTCAGGCATGGAAAGAAGGTTGTATTTTATAGATAGATAGGCACAGATACCAAGGGAAAGTGCTACTGTAACTCTATAGAATAAGGCAGTTTTAGCTCTAGCGCTGATAAACTTCTGGGTAATATTAGCTAATTTCTGACAAGCTAATGAAAAATTCTGAATATGAATATCAGTTGAATTAAATATTTTTATTAGTGGAATGCTTTCTAGATGTGAGTCACAAATGGCAAATAGATTTTGATTCGCTGGGAAGGCTTCTTTACCTGCCTTGAGTACGAGTCTATTTAGAGGCTTAGTTAGAATAATTATAAATAAGCCTAGAGTTAATGAGAATATAGTAGCTGGAAGAGAGATAAAGCATGCGATGGATGTTAGAAAAAGAAAGTTCAAAGACGCACTGATCATGCTAGATGATTGTACATAAGCAAACCCAACCTGTCTTATTTCTTTTAATAAAATTTCAATTAGATCACTTTTTCTATGGGTTAGGACTTCGTCCCATTTAGCCTTTGCGATAGATTCAAATAGCTTTTTCTGCTCGCTGTTAGTCATTGCCCATTCTGCTCTATTTACAATTGTTAAACGATAATATGAAAGTATCGCAAAGATACAGAGGGTAATTGAAAAAATTATTACAATCAATTCTAAGGAGATGTTGTAGGGGAGTTTGTTAGAGAGTTTCATCCCACTTAGGTCTAAAAACGGTAATAACATCGCAAAGCCAACACTCTCAGTAAGGCTAGAAACTAGGTTGAGTAGTATTATGACGAAGCTATTCTTAGAAGAAAGTTTATATAGAATATAAAGAAATTCAAGTAGATCTAAATTTCTATCTGATTGTATTTTCATATAAGCGAAGCAATCTAGAGTTTAATTGATTTATTGTAAAATATAAAATTTTTACGGGTAATCTAATTAGGCGTTTTATATAAGTAAAATAGAAGGACCTGTAACTGTTTATACTGTACTTAGGATCATGGATTCTTGGAGTTAAAATACTTTTAAAGTCGACGTAGTAAGTAGTTAAATTGTCACCACATAATAGAAGTCTAAGCATTGATAATACTGGCAACTCTGACTTGGTATTAAAAATTACTTTACTTAATTTTAAGTAAAGTAATACCTTTAATCTCGAAATTTTCCTTAGGTTATTAGGTATAGGAGTGTTAAGCAGGTTATTCGATAGTTGTAGGGCGGAATGAAGTGCAAAGAGGCATGAATACTTCTCTGCTAATTGCTCGATTTCATACCAGTTCAAATTGTTGTTTTTAATTATAGTATCAATATCACAGAGCCACTTTAACCTTAGTGTTTGTGTTCTCGCAAAATGGCAAGATAGATATATAATTGTCTCATTAAGGGGCATTGTTTTAACTCGCACACCATGAATGTCTTTTTCTACAGAAATTTCTAATAGTTCTTTAAAAGAGGGACTGAACATATTTTTATTCGTAGTGCACCTCCAATGAATTTCAACACACAGATTTCGCTCTATATGAGCGGCTTGAATTTGATTGTAGTAGTTCTTGAAAATGTTTTTACTAATTTTAGATGATCTGTCTGGGATTTCGATAATATAGTCAGCAGCATTTAGTGCTTCAATGACAGAATCTAATTGATCTTCTGATATTAATATATCAATGTCTTTAGAGGATCTCTGACTTATAGAGTTATAAATAAGGTGTGATAGGGGAAGACCTTTTAGTACGATGAAGTCAATTGCTGATCTATCTAAAATGTCCGATATTATTTTTAATTCAAAGAGTTGGATATTTGCGAGTTTTAAGCTGTTATCGTGATAGGCAGTTAAGTCTTTGATGACTTGTTCAGAAATTCCTGACTGATTCTCCGAATTCGAAGTAAGTTCCCATTTTTTTATCAAGAGAGGGAGAACTCTGTGCCAATTTGCCTCTTCTATTATATTTAGTCGCTCTGATTCGCTAAAAGCCGGATTAATAATATTTGAAGATTCAGAAAGAAGATTACATAAATTTTGAAGCTCCTTTCGAATCATATTATTTTTTATTGAAGATTATAGCTTAAGTTTAATAAGTATTGATGTGCTTAATATATCCTGAAGAGTGTATTGTCGCTAGTTTACTTTAATTCTTTCTTGCTTTGGCTGCCATTATCCCTTATACAATTATGTTTACTAGCCAATAATCAGAATGAAATTTATGTTGAATCTAGATTCTAAAGTTTGTCGTATCAGTGATATTCTTGAAACTGAGATTGACGGTGAGATTGCTTTAATGAGTCCTGAGAGGGGAAACTATTATAGCTTGAATAGTACTGGATCTTTGATCTGGAGGACCATGCAGTCTGAAATTAGCATTTCTCATCTCGTTAAGCAGATGACAGACACTTGCGATGTGGATGCTTCTAGATGCGAAAGTGATGTGCTTCATTTATTAAATGAATTTTCAGATTTAGGGTTGATAGTTGTAAATTAATAATAGCAATAAGTAAGATTTCCGATTGCTAGGTTTAGGCGCTGCATCTTAGTTTAGAATTTCTTGCTCAATTTTGTTTACTAGCGCATCAAGTTTAAATTGATTCTCTGGTCTTTTGATTTCCGCCGTTGTTAGGGTGGATACAAGTCTGCCTGATAAATCGAAGTTTGATTTCCATTTTTGTAGGCCGTTTACAATTGTCGGCCTATATAGATTTTCTAGTATTTTTTCTAAAGCAGCGATTCCTTTCAAGGGTTCTAATGTTACATCTATTGTATTCTCTGCTTTCAAAATATAAATTTTTGTTAAGGGTAGATTCTCAATTGATGTGCGAGGTAATTCTAACCAGTATTTTAGGTCGCAGTGTTTGTTTTCTTCAGTTATTGTGATCGATAATTTTTCAACAGTTTGTTCAGTTAATTTTAGAGTACACGGAGGAGGTAGCATTTTTAAAGATCCATCAGAATCTTTGAAAATAGCGCAAATATCATCACCAAATACTTCATAGCCTTTTTTAAGTAATGCGGCAGTTAGAGTAGATTTGCCTATGCCCTTAGGACCGAGAAAAGCAATTACCTTGCCTTTATGAAGAACGCTAGCACCATGAACTAGGAGAAACTCTTTCTGTATTAGTATCGTAGCTAGACCAGAAGCAAGGATTAGAACTTCGCGTTCTTGTGGTGTAGCTTCAATGTTATTGTTTATTATAATTTCTTGCCCCCCTTTAACAAGAATATAAGGTTCTCCCCTTAAATTAATTATTAGTTCATTCTGCATGGGATTAGCATGAAATAGTTCTTTAGGATTCCATGTACTGGGCTTAAAGAAACTATTCTCAGTAATAGTAATATCTATCTCTGACTTTGTAGAAGGTATAAGTTGTGGAATTGGAAAAGGAGAGGATAATGTAAACCCGAATGCATTATATAAGTACATTGATTTAAAATAGATTGTAATACTTGTAATTCTTAAGTATCATCAAGGCAGATCTAGAACAAATAGGGTTAAATATCATGAAAAAGATAGCAGAAGAGAAATTTAATAGCGAGATAGAGTTAGCTAGTATTTCTGATTCTTGTGAGATGAAGTTAGAGTGGATTACTCCTTCTATCTCAGTAAATAAGATTAATAAATTAACTGCTGGATTCGGTCCTAATTTAAAAGATTTACCAGTGCATATTTTCGGTGCTTCTTAAGGGTACTGTTGTAATATTGTGTAATATTGAAAATTACTTCTGAGTATTTTGAGTCACCTGTTAAGAATGAATGGCTTGAGTCATCATTTCTTAACAGGTTTATATCACTCGTCGATATCGTATATTCTCAGGATGTTTTATACGTACCCAAAAATTATTTTGCATTTAAAGCGGAGCTATTAAGGCCTGAGTGGCTTCCGTTCCAGAGAAGTTTCTTAAATGAGGGATGTAGATTCACAGCACGCATACAGAAGGAAGGTGGGAAATCTATAGGTATGATTTCTCATTTTGAAGCAGTTGATTCCATTCAATATTCTAACGCATTATTTAGAGATGGCATTAGCTGGCTTAGAAGTAATGGTTGTAAAAAAATAATTGGTCCAATTGATGGAGATACGTGGCATAGCTATAGGTTAAACCTTGGGCCATATGAAAAGTCTCCTTTTATTCTTGAACCATATAATCCTGCTTATTATGAAGCACTTTGGAAAGATGCTGGATTTAGGACGATAGAAGAATATTCATCAAAATTTGTACCAGATATAAATCGAGTTAAAGATAGTTATAGCGACAGCTTCCAAGATTTTATTAAAGATGGATATACGTTTAGACCTTTAGAGTTAAAGAACTTTAAGAAAGAGATAGAGATCCTTTATACGCTAACAGTTTCTATTTTTAATCAAAATAAGTTTTATTCGGAAATTTCATTGGATGAATACGTCGCCTTGTATGAAAAATTGAGTACCATAATTAAGGAGGATGATATTCAGTTTGTTTTAGCTTCGAATAAGAAAGAAGTAGGATTTCTATTTACCTTGTCTCAATTAAATGTATTAAATCTAAAAACAATGGGCGTCCTAGGTGAGTATCGGAAGAAGGGCATGGCAAAGGCTCTTATTTACCAAGCTTATGATATTGCCAGTAATAAGGGCATTTGTTCAGCCAATATGTGCTTAATGCATAAGGACAATCCATCTCAAAAGTTGGATGCATCAACCGGTGTGACATTTAGAAACTATGCCCTATTCGAATATGTATGAATAGCTCATTAGAAAATGTATATCAGTTATTTGAGCAGAGTGCGCTGTTATATCCTAAAAGAAAAGCAATTCTTCAACAGTTAAAGAATAAGTTCGAAGTTGTAAGCTATGAGGATCTAAGGTCGGAAATCTCAGCAGTTAGTGCCGGTTTAATTGCTCAGGGTATTTTACCCGGTGATCGTATAGTAGTTATGATACCAATGTCCATTGAATTATATGTAGTTCTTCTTGCGATCTTTAAAATTGGAGCAATTGCAATTTTTGTTGATCCTTGGATGCCAATTAGGCAAGTTGCAAAATTTAGTGCTTATGCTGAACCAAAGGGTTTTATCGGTACTTATAAAAGTCACGCTCTTAGATTGCTTAATAAAGATTTATTTTCATTGCCTTTAACTGTCACAACTTCAGGTAGATTATTTAAATTTCCTGCACAGGTAACTTTTAAAGAACTAAAAAAGTATTCACCCAGTGACAAAGTTTGTACCGTCTCTAATGATGATACTGCTCTTATAACTTTTACCACTGGTTCAAGCGGTACGCCTAAGGGTGCGAATCGAACACATGGCTTCCTTAGAGCCCAACATAAGGCCTTGCAACAAGAATTTCCTTACTTAGACAGTGATGTTGATTTGTGTATGTTCCCTGTTTTTGCATTGAATAATTTAGCAAGAGGGATAAGTACTGAGATACCTTTCATTGATTTTAAAAAAGTAGCATCTCTTGATCCAAATATAGTTCTTAGGCAAATAGAAAGTTCTAAAATTACTACTATTACTGCTTCTCCGCCTTTCTTTGATAGACTTTCTGAGTACTTACTTAAAATCAATCAGACACTTCAATTGCGAAGAATATTAGTTGGCGGGGCAACTATACTTGATCATCAAATTTTAAAATGGAGGGAGAGATTTCCCAATACAGAGATACAAATAGTTTATGGTTCCACTGAGGCCGAACCAGTAGCACATATTGATTCCCAGGAACGTATTAATTTCCCTAAGAGACTAGGTAGTGGAATATGCGTAGGTAAGGTTACTAATCTTGTAAGAGCAGAGGTAGTTCAGGTAAGAAAAGGGAAGGCGTTTAAGAATGATGAGAATTTATCAGAGATACGGCTTCATAATAAGGAAATTGGTGAACTGATAGTCTGTGGGGATCATGTGTGTCGTGATTATTATAGAAACGAAGAAGCAGTGAAAGAGAATAAAATCAAGTTCGATGATGGTAGTATCTGGCATAGAATGGGAGATACTGGCTATTTTGATGATAAAGGATATTTTTGGTTATGTGGGAGGGTACACTCCACTATTTTTAGAAATGGTGTACAGATCCACGCACAAATAGTTGAAAGTGCAATTTTATCGACGATTGATAGCATTAAATCAGTAGCTGCTTTAGGTATTGCTGACAGTCAATTGGGTGAAGCACTTTATTTAGTTGTGAAGCTAAATGATGAAAGTGTTGATAAAATTAAGATCTCCGAGGAATTGAATTTAATCTTATCGAAATTGCAAATTGTTGCCGATAGAATAGTCTATTATGAGAGGGAATTTCCTGTTGATCCTAGGCATAATTCGAAAATTAACTATTCAGCCTTACGAATGGAGCTGACTAAATGACTAAAATTGAGCATAAGATATCTCAGTCATATATGTCCCGGCTATGGGCCTATTTACAGGAACGTTTCCCATTATTCGGTCAGGGCATACTTATTGTTAGCTATTTTTCTTCAAATCAGTTTGTCGCCCTCAGTCTTCTTAATGTAGGAGAGCCAGTATATCTTTCCTCAATTTCATTGCCTGGTGGGATACTATTACTTTGCATATTCTTTCATCTTCGTGTTTTTGATGAGCATAAAGATTATGAAGAGGACTGTGTGCAGTATCCTGATAGGATTCTGTCTCGTGGTATCTTTACATTAAAAGAGCTCAAGTATTTAGGGTATATCGCAGTACTAGCGGAGCTTTTAATAGTTTTATGGAGAGGACCCGAGGTTTTATTAGCTTGGTTCTTTACCTTCATCTTTTCTTTATTAATGCTTAAAGAATTTTTTGTGTCTAAGTGGTTAAAAGAAAGATTCTTAGTGTATGCAGCTACGCATATGTGCATTATGCCTTTGATAGCACTTACTGTATTTTCATATGTTACGCAGCAGAACTTTTGGGAAGCACCACTTTGGTTCTTTGTTTATGCTTTTGTGGGAATGTTTGTTACCTTAAACTGGGAAGTCTCTAGGAAAATTAGATCACGGGAAGACGAAAAGGAAGGTGTTGTTACATATAGTTCAGTATTTGGTGCTTATAACGTCGCTAATTTAGTACTTGCTATAAGGGTAATTGATACAACTATGGTTTTTTTATTAGGTTACCACCTGGGGCTTAATTGGTATTTTTACGCTGGATTACTTAGTTTATTCTTATTTACCTTCTACAATTATCAGCGTTTTCAACACAGTCCAACAAGTGAGAATGCGAAAAACTTAGAGAAAAATGCAGCCATTTACATTATTGGATTTGATTTAATTTTAGCTTTATCTATAGCGGCTACAAACGGACTCAAATGGGGATGAACATGATAGAAATTATTACGCCTAATTCAAGAGATATTTCGAGAAATAACATCGGTGGAAAGGCGGAGCAGCTTTTTAATCTTTCTTTAATTGGGCACAATGTTCCTAAAT
>JBILFC010000052.1:0-14250 GCA_044351785.1 Bdellovibrionota bacterium | reverse complement strand
GTTGTAACCTCGCATACTTAGCTCACTTATTAGCTGTTCTGCTAGGATTCTTCCAAAGGTTGAGGATTGGTATAAGTTATCAATTTCTACAAAAGTAGTAACGGCAATAGGCCCTGCCATGTTGCCCCTAAAATAAGCGTGAATCTGATCGGCCATATATGACGTCTTAAATCTACCAACAGAGTAATTTTCTGCGTCTTCAAAAGGGATGGCTACAAATGGCGGTAAATCCTGGTAGCGCTTACTACAACTCTGTATACTTAGAAGTAAGGCTGTTCCAATAAGCAAAATACGAATAGGGGAAAACATATATGCCTTTAAAATTTTCATTCTTTATGAATCGTTCATTATTATCTTTTTTAATTACTGCCATGCATATCAGTCTTAACGGCTGTTCCTTGGCAAAACTTCCCTACAAAATGGAGGATTGCAAGATTCAGGCCTATGTTGATCAACAAGTTCCTACTTACTTAAGTGAGCGATTTAAAAAGGGTAATATCCCCAGGATAGCAGTAATACCGTTCGAAGTGCCGGTAAATTTTTCCGCTATAATGAATCCCAGACTAAGATTGGGACATGATTTAGCCGCTGGATTTCAGAGATATTTGCTTCAAACTGGGGAACAAATGATAGTAGAACTCTTTGATCGCGGTGAGTATCCAGGAAAGAGAATGGACTTTTCAACCGGAAATTTCATAGCGCTAGAGCAAGCAAGAGATGCTGGTTATGATTTTATTTTTCTTGGCTATATGGATGAAATTAAGAATGATTTAGTACTTAGATTGCATACTAAAATTGTTGATACTGAAAATAGTGCAACAGTCTGGTACGGCACAACTGATGTAATGAGCCGCTCAAGACCTGCTAGAAATTTCCTTGATGTTGTTACTAGGGGCGCATACCCTGAGCGGGATGACTTATTTGAAATCCCAGAAAGAATAGAAATGGCCGAGCAATGTACGGTAAAGAGAATCTTTACTTTGCCATCTAACGGCGAAGCTTGGTATGATGTGCTGAATTAATAATTTAGCTCATCATTAAAATGAAACTATTAAAACTTTTACCTATTCTATTTTTACTATCATCTTGTGTTTATACGGATATTAAAATCCCACTTGATAGGGATGTATGGGAGACTAAGTTAGGGACTAAGGTAGGTGTAGCGTCTAATCATACTGTTCTGTGGCTTGTCTCTTGGGGTGACGCTGGAGTGAAAAAGGCTGCTGAAAATGGTGGGCTTACGAAAGTTGAGCATCTCGATATGGGGATTCAGTCTTACCTTTTCGGTGTTTACACTAGAACGGATACAATCGCTTACGGTGATTAGTTTAAATGAAGTTAGTTACTTTTATTTTTAGCATGCTTTTAACGCTGTCTGGATGTACCACTGGACTGTTGTATACTGATATTGTGCGACCTGAATGTAAGGATCTTAGAGGTACTACCCTAGGTACGAAGGTAGTTAGAAATGGATCTTACCGAATTGACATACCTACACCTAGAATTGATATAACTGCAGAATGGGATTCTAAGGCGGTAGGTGATATTGCAAAATCAAATGGTATACATACTGTATACGCGTGTGATGAGAGAACAGTGTCGATCCTTGGGGGCTTGTTTAGGAAGGAAGAGATTATTATTTATGGGGAATGACCGCAGAGCCGCAGAGGACGCGGAGACAGAGGTTGGGTATGTTTCCTTCTCCGCGTGCTCTGCGTCTCTGCGGTCATTCCTAACTCCCTAAGCTCTAGCTTTTTTCTAGCATAAATAGCCTCAAACACGCACACCACAAGCCTATCGCCATAAGCAAATGAAGAATCTGTAAGCTTGGTGGAGCAAGTAGAACTACCGTTAATCCACCTAATAAAACTTGAGCAACGATAAAAAAGATTAGATTCAGTGAAAAAGATTTTCTAGTTGCAATCCTACTTGCTTCAATTGAGTATCTGAGAAGAAAAAAACTCACAAGCACTGCTAAGATTGGATGAATTACTCTTAGCTGAATTAATAAAGGAGCAGTATTTGAAAAGTCCTCAGCTAGCCCTTCTCTAAGGCTAACAGAAGGAAATAGAGTATCTCCAAGTGAAGTTACAGCTCCCATGCTGGCAACAATTAAAAAGCATCCCAAAAGACTAAGTTCTATTAAATTTATTTTTCTAGATTTGTAGCCTATGTTTTCTTCATTATTTAATAAGAATAAATTTCCTATTAATAGAAAGCTATTAATTAAATGAAATGCCATCATGTAGGGTCTAATAGGACTATGGCTATCTTTAACCCAGCCAAATAAAACTAGTGATGCGCCAATTAAAATTTCTACTAACATAAAGCACGAAGCTAGGAAGATGTATTTAAAGCTCTTAGAACTTCGATTATGCTTTTTTATTAAAAAGAATAAGAGAAAGACTAGAATTCCACTAGTTCCACTAGTTAGTCTGTGGGTGAATTCTATTATCATTTCAATTGGTGGATCTAAGGGGATGACTTTACCGTCACATAGTGGCCAGTGTTTACCACATCCAGCTCCAGAATGAGTTACTCTTACAAGTGCCCCCCAAAGGATTACAAAGGTTGTTAAGTAGAAGGTGATGCTAGTAAGTTTTTTTATCTTATCTTTCATTACAATCTCATTATCTTGGTTTTCTTCTTAGAAATGGTAATAATAGGAGTCCTGCAATAAATCCACCAATGTGAGCAAGATAAGCAACTCCTCCACCTTCAGCTTGTTGTGTGCTCGTTTGAGAAAGTACTTGGAGTAAAAACCAAGAACCGAGAACAATATATGCAGGTAGATGAGTAATTTGTCTCATGACGATAACTTTCACTAAATTTTTAGGCTTAGAAAGTAAGTATGCCCCAAGCACTCCCGCAATTGCTCCTGAAGCGCCTAGTGAAGGAATTACCGAGTCGGGATCGCCAAAGCTATGAGCTAGAGATGCTAATATGCCACAAGTAATATAGAAAATTATAAATTTAAATTTACCTAAAAGATCCTCAATCTGATCTCCAAATATGTAAAGGTAAAGCATGTTCCCGATTATATGCATCCAAGATCCATGCATAAACATGGCATAGAGAATAGTTAGGTAAACTGGATTAGGGCTTTGGTATAACTGTAGGTTAAATTTGTGTACTCCAACACCGATTTTTTCTGAGCCAATTAGATCAATTCCGCTGAGAAGTTCCTTGGGGACTACGCTATAGCCATTAGTGAACTGATCTCCAAGTGTTAATTGTAGGTACCATAAAAAAGCATTAATTCCGATAATGATAAGTGTCACTATTGGAAATGATTTTCTGTCTGAATTATCATCTCCTAAGGGGAAAAACATTCTGTTTTATCTCCAGTTTCCTAGAGCATTGATAATTCCTTCAACTTGTTTAGATTTGTTTAATGTATACAGATGAAGACCCGGTGCGCCTCTTTGAATTAGGTCTCTGGCTTGTTCTACTGAGAACTCTATTCCAAATTTTACAACTTGATCATTGTCATCTTTAATTTTATCAAGAGCACTTCTAAGGTGTTCAGGAATGCTTGCGCCGCACATTGAAGTAAATCGTTCAAGTTGACTAACATTGGAAATGGGCATTAGTCCGGGGAGAATAGGAACAGTGATTCCAACTTTTCTACACTTTTCTACATACGTAAAATATTGTTCATTATCAAAAAATAACTGGGTGATTATAATTTCCCCGCCAGCATCAACTTTAGATTTTAGGTAAGCTAACTCAGCTTCTTCTGAAATTCTTTCAGGATGTCCCTCTGGATATCCAGCGATTGCAATGTTAAAACTGCTTTGTTCTTTTATAAAAGAGGTTAACTGAAGAGAGGAGGTAAAACCATTGGGTGGTGGTGTATATGTTGTCTCTCCCTTGGGTGGATCTCCTCTAAGGGCGAGAATATTTGAGATGTTATGAGATTTTAAATCATCTAGAATTTCTTTAATTTCTTCTTGTGTATGACCTACGCAAGTCAGGTGCTGAACGGCAGGAAGGTCTAAGTCGTTAGCTATGTAATCAACCAAGCTTTTAGTAAAAGCTCTAGTCCCACCACCAGCACCGTAAGTGACTGTCATGAAGTCTGGATCAAGTGCAGCCAGACGTGTCATGAGAGCTTTAGTTTCAGTTAAGTTTTCTTCCTTTTTAGGGGGGAAAAATTCTAGTGAAAGTATCTTTTTATTGATTAATTTAAAGGGATTATTCACGGCTTTTTATGTTCAAACTTCTTGATTTAATTTGAAGTTTATAGCGAGTTTTATGCCATAAGTCACGATTCGAAGAGGCTAAGGACATAATATTTATATGTAAAAGTGTTAAAAAAACAAAACTTGAAAACCTATTCTCAAAAATCACTGTTATTGGTTTTTATAATTGCCTTGTCGTTTGATGTTCACTGTCAGGAGCTTAGTCAGAGACTCGAATCTATTGTAAAAAAGAATATAGATAGAGCTGAGCAGGCATTGCCAAAGATGGAACAAAAAATGGAGGAAGTAGGTGAGTTCATTCGTGGTCAAAAAAATGCAGATCAGCATTATGGTCAGGAGGGCCCCAGCGTAAATCCATTGGATAAAAATGGAGGTCATCTGGATAAGGATGAATCTTGGAGTGAATATGTCGCTGATAGTATGGTTACTCTCAATAGAGAAACTTTTCCTCAGTGCTTAGAGCCTAGATTGGTAGCTGAATACAATGGTCAACATCGATATTGGGACATACCCAATATCGCGATGGGTTTGGCATGTGAGTTTAATTGTCATTTGCATGTGCCTTTTGTGAATCCCATTTATTATACCCAACATTGGAAAGTTATTTCTTATTATTGGCCTGAATATCAGATCAGCGTTAATAAATCTGGAGCTCAGATGATAGATGTAGATATAGTGCCAGAAATGAGGGGTGAGTTGGAGTTGTATCGTAAGCCAACAGCAAGAAAAGAGGATAGAGATCCTGAGCAGATTAGAGGGGAAGATCAACAATTAGACATGCTGGATCGGATGGGAATCCCCCGAAGCGCATACAAGGATCCTACTTATCATAAGGAAGGAGAGGAGTATCATTTACAGCAAGATGGTGAAGTGCGTTATGGTAGCTCTATGCGAACAAATGTGGATGCACAATCAGCGCATGATAGGCCAGATAGATATTTAGGATATGATTCCTCGCCAAAATGTTTATTTAATGCATTAAATGTTAAGACAGATGAGAAGAAGGTTATTCATAACCGCTTTGATCAAGGGATATATGCTGTTGCTGCCAGATATCCAGAAACTAGATTAATGTTGGATCAGAGGAGATATAGACTAACATCTCCTCAAGCAATGAAATTGGATGATTATAAACAAGAGACTCCTTTACAGTTCCGAGAGAGCTTATGCGCTTCATGGCGTATGGGTTCAAATCAAGCTGTTTATGGAGATTTAGAGAAGGTAGATTTTAAACCAGTAAACTCAGCAGCCTATAGGGATTATTGTCTGCCAGGTGGTTATGACTTGAGTTTATCAATGTTATATTTGGAAAATACGCCAAGGTTGCAAGCTGATGCAGCGAGAGCAGTAATGAGTGCAATAGCGTTTAGTAGTAAGCAGGCCCAGTATGCAAGGATGAATAGAGAGCCTATACGTCCGAATTATTATACTATGTATGAAAAGCGTACCTCTAGTAGTGTTGATAGGTATGTGGGTAGCGGTATTAAGCAGATTGAATCTAATCCAGGAGAGAATAATAGCAAGATAGTTTTTGTTGATAAGATACAGAGAATTTATCCTACTCAAGAAATGGGTAAGAGTAATTTCGATGGAGAGGGAGGAACTGATAGTGCAAATGATCGTGTAAGTGGTAAAGAGCGCGGATCACATTGTTTTCGTCCAGAGGATATTCCTAATTGGTCTAGTGAAGGTAAGACGAATGTTTCAGAATGGCCTCTTGGACTAATGAGGGATGTTAGATATCATAAGGGGGAATCTCGTTGGGCGGTTTGGAACAGGAGGGTCCTTTGCTCTTGTCAGATTAGATCACTTCCTTGGGGGCTTGGGTGTTTAAATCTCAATGACGGAGATAAACCAGAGGCTGGCTTTCTTGGACCTATTCCGTTTATGCAAGAAATGCCGCCACCTTTTAAGAAGGCGATTGCTCCACTAAAAATAAATGCGAATAAGAAAACTCCTCCAAGTGGTGGAGGGCCTGCGTATAAGGGATATGATATTCCAATTGTGGACATTCAGCAGTTAGGTGCAGGTTTAAGTGCACCAGACATGCCTAATTAGTTGATACTAATTTTTTAAAGTTTTCCAAATTTAGAGCTGGCCCAGGATCAATTTTTCTATCTGGTGCTATTTCGCTATGAGCTAGAATTTCTTTTATATTATAGGCACTGATTAAATTTTTACAAATAAATTCTAAAGCTTGAATCTGTTTTTTAGGATAGATGTGCCAGTATTCTATCTCAGAGTTGTTGTTTAGTCGTGGGTAAACTTCATTGTTAGGAATCGGTAATTGGTCCCAAGTAAGAAATGTTTTATTTTCAAGATTTAGTGGCCCTGCATTTACTATCTCAATGCCAATAGAAAATTTATTTAAACTTTCTCTCTCACCCCATTTACTTTTACCCGCATGCCAAGCAATGGTATTAAAGGGTACTAGCTGAGTTATTCTTCCATCTCGATCAACTACTAAATGAGCTGATACTTCTCGTGCAGGATCTGAAAGCATGTAAATTGCTCTCGCTGCATCCATCGTAGCTGTGTAGTGAAGGATGATGGTATCTGGAAGCCCAGAGCCAAACTTCTCGCCAATGTTGGGGGAGGGAGAGAAGGTGATGTCTTTAAAGATATGATCTGATATTAGCAATGTTGAGGCGGTTTAAATGGTTAATCAGTACTTGATTATAATCGATTACTTTAAAAATAAAAGATTTAATAGGCTAATTTCATTAAGATTTTAAATATTCCCACCTGATTTGAGTATAAAACAACTTAATGATAAAACAAGAACCTTATATGGCCTCCGCCAACTGATCTTTAAAAATTAAATCTTGGGAAGAAGTAAGCATCCTTAACTTTTTGTGCGCTGTTTTTGCAGGGTAGAAAAAGAGAAGGGATGGAATGTTTTCATCTGTGGTTTTTTGTTCTTGCTTACCTCATTTAGGGAGATTCCGGTGCTTTCGCAATATCAGGCAATTCTGGCAGTAGTTGATCCTCCGGAAAATTTGGAAAGGTCAGCTATCTGTGAAGTTAGCAGACATGAATTTGGGGTTCGTACTCTTCAGGACTTGTATCCTTCCTTGTTTTATTTTGTTTTCCCCGGTCGTGTTGTTGAAGATCCGCATGGCTTGCGAGAAAGGGGAGGTCAAGCAATCCAAGATGCCCTGTATCGCGGCGAAGGTCAAGCAGTCTTTTTTGTTTTGAAAGACGAAGTACTGAAGCCAGCTCATCTTCGTTGGCGACAGAAAAAGGAATAGCCAACCGTTTTTGAACCCACCACCTTTGATTTAAGGCTGGTGGGTCCCCTTCTCTTTTTCCTATCCTCCCCTCACTCCCCTTCTCCCTGTTTACCCTACACCCCGCTAAACCCAGGAGCCAACCTTCTAATAAACGCCTCAACAGTAGGATCCTTCACACTCGTATAAAGCGTTTCATCTCCAGGCTCGCAGATTGTTTCCGGATCAACGCTTGGGCTACTAGCAGATACAACCCCTACTACAGCAGGTGCACCGCCTCTTTCAACCACAAGTGGTCCGCCTGAATCACCAAAGCAAGGATGAGCCTGATCACCTTGAAACCTAATTACAACATGATTACTAGTAACATCAGCAATAACAGCCTCTCCAGCTCTTGGAATAGCGCCACCGTCATTGTCCTGATCAACAGCCCCGAATCCTCCAATAAAAGCATCCTCTCCAACTCTAGGTGAGCCACTTACTAAAACATCAATAGGCGTGATACCTGTAGACTGAGTTAACGTTATTATCGCAGCATCTCTAGAAGGAGGAATAGCTCCAGCACCTTGAAAATATCCAGGCGCTAGCTCGTAACTTGCAGCAGTGAAAGTCCCATTTGAAGTTTCAACTGAAATATTAAGAACGCTATTTTCTAAGCAGTGCGCAGCAGTAAGAACAACATTTCCAGAAATTATAGACCCAGTACAAAGACCAGTTCCTTCAAGAGAGCTAACTATAATCTTAACTAGAGGACTCTTAGCAGAGCCGAAAGAGCAAACTTCCCCATTTGAAATCTTTGTCCGAGCTAAGTCAAAAACAGAGCAAGCATCTAGTGATGAATTATCGTTATTGTTATTGTTTGAATTATTTTTTTCATCCTCACTACTAGAACAAGCATTTAAAAGTAGTGTACTTAAAAGTACGATGTATCCGAATCTGAATTTCATTGCTCCCCCGTGCTAAAATTAATCTGGCGACTATATGTTAACTTTAGCCTTGAAGCGAGTATAAATATCAAGAAATAAACGACTATACCTGTCAGTATTTGCTCTATGTATTTGCTCTGAAATAGTGTAAAACACAGCACCATTAGCCAATTTTAATTAAGATGTCGCATCCCACTCCAGTTCCTACAAAAATAGCGAAATTCAATAAGCTTACCTATAAGAAGGTAGCACCTAGACTTATAAAGTTGGTACTAGAGGAGAAGAGCTTGCTTTTCTTTGGAACCTTAGCACTTCTTGGCGGGGCTGGATTAAACTTAACTTTTCCTTACCTTATAAAAACATACCTAAATCAGAATTTAAGTATAGAGCAGGTAAGTAGTAGCGTTACTAGTTTATCGGTATTTTTAATTTTACTTTTTTTGGTTCAAGGACTTTGCTTTTACTATAGACATTACTTGTTGCAACTACTTGGTCTTTCAGTTGTTAGAAAAATTAGAAGCTCACTATACTCAGCTCTTATATCTCAAGACATATCATTCTTTGACGCTCAAAAATTAGGCGATCTATTAAGTAGGCTTGGAGCTGATACCGAAGCAGTGCAAAAAGGGGTCAGTGTTAATGTATCAGTTGTTATACGTTATCTTATTCAAGTAATTGGTGGATTAGCACTAATGCTTTATCTTTCACCATTTCTAACAGGCTTAATACTGTTGCTCGTTCCACTTTTAGGGGTGTTTAGTGTGTTGTGGTCAAAGAAGTTAAGATTTTTTTCCAAGGAACTTCAAGTTACTTTAGGTGAACTTAGCACTAAGGCCGAAGAAGCTCTTACAGCGATAAGGGTGGTGAAAATATTTGGTTCAGAGAATTTAGAAATAGAAAAGTTTAGAACAACTAATGATAAGGCTTATGAGATTGGAGATAAGCGAACTAAGATAGCGGCTATTTTTAGCTCCTCTATGGTTACTTTACTTCATTGTAGTATTGTAGTGGTGATGTGGATTGGTGTTAGTCAGGTGGTGAATTCTAAACTATCAATGGGAGATTTAACAGCCTTT
The DNA here is from genome assembly GCA_044351785.1 of Bdellovibrionota bacterium. Taxonomy (GTDB): domain Bacteria; phylum Bdellovibrionota_C; class UBA2361; order SZUA-149; family DAOLCO01; genus JAIYCX01. The sequence goes on along the minus strand of JBILFC010000052.1, from coordinate 4,813 downwards.
TTGTTATATTGTACTATAGTCGCTGTGTCATTTGGATTTTTAATTAACGCTTGGGCTGAGTTCGTAAGTGCTTTAGGGGCGGGAGAAAGAGTGTATGAGATTATAGATAGTGCGCCAAGAGTTATTTCTAATAATGAGAATAAAAATATAAATTTGGATCTAGCTCCCGAGATAGAATTCAGGAATGTAAGTTTTTCTTATCCGAGTAGACCGGATGCCTTAGCGCTAAGAAATATTAATTTAGACTTTCCATCTGGCAAAAAGATTGCTTTGGTTGGACCTTCAGGATCAGGTAAGTCAACGCTCGCTAGTCTAATAGGAAGGCTATATGATCCCACAAGTGGAACAGTGTTAGTGAACGGTGAGGATTTAAAAAACGTATCTCTTGCAAGTTATAGATCTTTTCTAGCTTATGTCCCTCAGCAACCTCAGCTTTTTAGCGGTAGTATCTATGATAATATTACTTACGGCTTACAGGAAGTGGAATCAAATAAATTGGATTCGATTCTGGAGCTTTCAGCCTTAAAGAATACTATTGCAAATTTACCAGAGGGTTTGCAAACTAGAATAGGGGATAAGGGAGTTCAGCTTAGTGGCGGGGAGAGACAAAGAGTTTCAATAGCTAGGGCCTTAATCAGAGATCCTAAACTCTTAGTGTTCGATGAGGCTACAAGCTCACTTGACAGTGAGAATGAGAACTTAATTAAAGAAGCTCTGGAACGAGTTTCTAAGGGTAGAACTACTTTAATTATCGCACATAGATTGAGCACTGTTAAAGACGCAGATTTAGTTATAGTGCTTAAAGATGGTGAAGTCCTTGAGCAGGGAACTCATGAGGAGTTAATCCTTAAGGCCGGCTTGTATAAGAGTTTAGTTGAATATCAGTTATTGGATAGGTAGTTATGAGTTTTAATATTGATGAATATAAATCATACCTTCACGATGAGTCTAAGCTCCAAGCTCAGACTGTAGATGAAATATTATTTCCTAAGTCGGAAGCTGAATTAGTGCAGTACTTAAACGATAAGGTGGGTTCTGACTCATTAATAACTATAAGTGGTGCACGCACCGGACTTACCGGTGGAGCGGTGCCTTTGGGTGATGAAAGTGGCAGGCCACATGCTTTAGTTTCTCTTGAAAGATTAAAGGCGATTTCTGGCATAGAAGATATAGATGGTAAAAAATATGTAAGACTTCAATGCGGAGTAACGCTTTTACAGTTAGCTGAATATTTAAAAGAAAATTTGCCTACTTACTTTTTCCCTGTTGATCCTACTGAAAGGTCGGCTTCTTTTGGTGGTATGATCGCGACTAACGCTGGAGGAGCAAGAAGTTTTAGATATGGATCAATGCGATCATGGGTGGAAGAAATTAGTGTTGTATTGGCCTCAGGGGAGAGCCTCAGAATAAAGCGAGGAGATAGAAAGTTATTCGATCTGGCACCATTAAAAGGCTTGAGTAGCCTAGATTCTTTAAAAAAGCCTAGTATTAAAAATGCAATTGGCCCTAATCTAGAACCAGAGATGGATTTAATAGATTTATTTATCGGTGCTGAAGGAGTGTTTGGTGTGGTGACTGAGGCTTTGGTGAGATTAGAAAAAATTCCTGAAAATATAATAGGCTTTCTCCAATTCTTTAAAGAAGAGAGTATCGCTTTAGAATTTGTAAGTAGGCTTAGAGATTCATACCGAGCAGATATGCTAGCGGTAGAGTATTTTGATGAAGTATCTATTCAATATGCGCTTAAATCCAAAAAGCCATTTGGAAATAAGATCTCAGACATTCTTTCGGCAGGAGTGAGTAGTGGGGTATTCTTTGAATTAGATTTAGATTCTTATGTAGGTGATCTAGATCAATTTTTCGAACAATATATGGCCTTGGTGATGGATATATCTGCAGATCCAGAACAGTGCATAATGGCATCTGATTTTACTGAGCTTGAAGAGGTTAAGTCTTTTAGGCATGCGGTGCCTGAACAAATAAATGCTTGTATCGCTGAGAGGAAAAAATCTCATCCCGCACTTAGAAAGGTTGCAACGGATATGGCCGTACCTGATAATTATCTGAAGGAAGTTTTTAAGGTATATAGAAGTAGGTTTAGTGAAAAAGATTTAGAATTTGCTATCTTTGGGCATGTTGGTGATAATCATCTACATGTAAATGTTCTTCCTCAGGATGAGGTAGAGCTATCTAAGGCTCTTGAAGCGTATAAGGACATAGCGAAAGAGGTTGTGAAGATGGGAGGGGTGGTGTCAGCGGAGCATGGAATTGGAAGATTAAAGAAATCATTTTTTAAAGAGCAGTTTAGTGAAGCAGAGCTTAATCAGTTAAGGGAAATTAAGAGGGCCTTAGACCCTGAGCTTAGACTGAATATGGGCGTTTTATTTGATATGTAAGAGGATTTAAATGAATCAAACAGCGAAAACATTTTTAGCATTAGGGTTTGCACTTTTAATTTGGGCAGGAGGTGTTGGCATTAGTCAGTATGTGCAGAATGAGCCAGAGAGAAAGTTAATTGCAGAAGGGAAACTTCCTAAGGATCATGCGCATGGTAATATGAAAGAGCAAAAAAATGCTCAATCTGAGTTCTCAGAATTTATTACTAAATTGGAAGCTGAGGTTGAGGCCAATCCAGAGAATTTAGAGAAGAAGTTGGAATTAGGTAATGCGTATTTTCAAGCGGGCGTTGGAATGGGGGAGGCTGATTTTTTAAAGCGCTCAGCTGGTATCTATAATGAAATTGTTGAAAAAGATGGTACTAAAGGGGATGCGCTATTAGGCTTAGCAACTTTAAGTCTTCATGTAGGAGTCTTTGATAAGGCGAGTGAGTACTATGAAAAGTATGTTAAGCTTATGCCCGATGATTTAAGTGCTAGGGCTAATTTAGCTTTAGCTAAGGGGCGGGGAGGAGATGTAGAGGCTGGTCTTAAGATAGTAGATGAAGTTTTAGTGAAAGATGCTAAATTTGTAATAGCACTTGTAACTAAGGGTATAATTTTAAAAGAGTCAGGTAAGATGGATGAAGCGAAAAAGCTGTTTGATAAGGCTATTTCGTTAGAAGAAAATCCTTCTCTTAAAGAAAGGATTATTGCTTTAAATAAAACTGAAGAGAAGAAAGAGGTTGTTTCAGATGGAGCGACTCCTCTAGAGAACGTAGAGGTTTATTTTATGAATCATGAGATTTTAAGAAATAAATTTGATTCTTTAAAAGTAGAAGGGGATAAGGTTGTTGTGGTATTGGCAAACTTTCCTGTGGATGCAATGCCGCCCTTTGCGAAGAGCAAATTAGAAGGCTCATTAAAGACCTTAATTCAGGTTAATGGGTATAATAAAATTATTCTAGTTAGTAAGGAAGAAGGTCGAGAGTTAATTAGTGTTGGAGCGAACTAATGGAAAGGACTAGGCAAGACACTCATACTTTTCAAAGGATTGAACCTTTAGAGGTAGCCCATCAGTTGGTGAGCTTAGTTATTCCAATTTATAATGAAGGCGATCATTTGTTAGAGTTTTTAGAGCGGATTGATGCTGTTAATCTTGGAGTAGATCATGAGTTAGTGATCATCGACGATTGCTCAAAGGATAATTCTTTAGAAATTATAAAAAAGTTTTCTTTTAAATCCGAGTTTAAGTTGATTGAGAAAAAGATCAATGAAGGGAAGGGCTCTGCGATTAGAACTGGTTTTGAATATGCCAGAGGGACTATTATCGGTGTTCAAGATGCTGATTTTGAATATGATATAAAAGACCTTCCTAGCGTTATTAATCCAATTTTGCAGGGTTCAGCGGATGTGGTTTATGGTTCAAGGTATAAGAATAGCTTGTTGGTGCATAGAACTTTTCATTTCTTAGTTAATAAGATTCTTACAACTTTAAGTAATCTTGCATCAGGGCTTTATCTTAGTGATATGGAAACTTGTTATAAGTTCTTTAAGTCAGATATCATTAAATCGATTATTTTAGAGTCAGATCGATTCGGCTTTGAACCAGAGATTACAGCGAAGCTTGGTAAGTTGAAGTTACGTATCGCTGAAGTCCCCATTAGTTATTTCCCAAGGAATTATATTGAAGGGAAGAAAATTACTTGGAAGGACGGTATAGCTGCTTTAGGGCATATTGTGCGATATAATTATTTTACGTCTTGGGATAAGAGTTTTAAACAGACTTTACCTGAGAAGTACGTGCCTAAGGGCCAGCACTGGTTATAAAATATTTCCTGACTTTCCAAGAGATTGTTCCTGTCATCCATCCAGAGCAACTGAGTGTTAGCGAGTGCAGCGTGGAATCTCAAAAAACAAAGAAGGTAGGAAGTGACTTACGTCCCTTCGATTAGGTGTAAAACCTCTACCTTCTTCGCACCTGCTAGACTAAGATTGTAGGTCTTCGGTTAGCAGGATTTCTGGAGATGTGCTAGGCAGCTACGGGTGCAGCCTCTTCGCCTTCACCTCCATTATCCACAATTTCCTTCCGCTGAACTCGAACATCAGGTGGAGCGTCAATGCTCAACTTGACTTTGCCACCCTGAACTTTGGTGACAGTGATTCGAATTCTGCCGGCAATTACGATTGTTTCTCCGACCTCCCTTGTCAGTACCAACATCAGAAACTCCATTTTCTTCCGGAAAAAACATAAGTGACACAATTATAAACTAAAGATTGAGCTAATAAGTGTGTCACCTCGTTTCAAGAATCAGAGCGTCTTAATTTAAAAACCTTATGTCTTCATTCCTACCTTCTACCGGCGCATATATCACTAATGTAGTGGTATATCAACTATTGGCACGGTAAATGCACATATACATTAGTATAATGATTTA
>JBILFC010000267.1:0-4259 GCA_044351785.1 Bdellovibrionota bacterium | reverse complement strand
AGTGGCGTTTTTTGAGTTAGGGAGCACCGCTTCGGTGCTCCCTATTCTTTTGGTTTTTTTAGGGCTTTTTTTAGAAAGTAATGATTTCTTGCATTATATTTCTTTATTGATATAAATTATCGTGTACATTCAAATCTGGGTAGAAGTTTAAGTGCTTTGTGTCTGTAAGGAGACTCTTCTTCTAGGCGCAAAGACAGGTCTTGAAGGGATTTTTAAAGGAGGTTTTCAATGTTCAGTCTCAGAAATTCAGTTTTGGTGGCAGTTTTTCCAGCGTGCTTGTTTTTTTCGGTTTGGATTTTTGAAGGTCAGCCGAATATACAAATAGTGGTTGGGTCGGTACTATTGTCTCTTTACGGCATCTTAGCCCTAGTTGATCAATTCAATTGGTGGCGAAGAAATAAGCCTTCGAACGTATATGTTTATGTTGTACTTGAGGATGCGCCCTTGGCCTTTCCAACGGAATTTGCCAAAGAGGTTCATCGCTTAATGACTTTTCAGGAAGGGCCGAGAAAAAGACATAAGTCCGGAGGATACTGGTTAAAGCGAAAAAAGGGATATGTGTGGCGAAGTTGGTGATCTATTCTTTAGGCGTTTTAAGAGACCTGTCTTAAAACGCTTTTATTAGGATTCCAGCCTAACAACTATTTTTTCAATTTGTCCTCTTAGAGTTTCCTCTAAAGGCATGCGGTCTGTGATGCTTTTTATCGCATGAATTACTGTTGAGTGATCTCTACCACCAAAAAGTGCTCCAATCTCAGGAAAAGATCTAGCGGTATGTTTTCTGCATAGAAACATAGCCACTTGTCTAGCTAAAGCTATATTCTGAGTTCTTCTTTTACCGGACAGATCATGAACGGAGACATTAAATTCTTTAGCTACCACTTCTTTAATATAGTCAGCAGTAAGCTCCCTGCTTCGTAAGGGTGAGATTGTGTCTACTACTTTCTGAGCTAGCTGTAATGAAGGTGCTTCGCCTAGTAAGTTACATAGCGCTTGAAGTCTTGTAAGAGCACCCTCAAGCTCTCTTACATTAGTATCAATTCTCATGGCAATTAACTTTAAAACTTCTTCAGGGATCTTAAGATCAGACTGCTCTGCTTTATTCGAAAGTATTGCAACTCGGGTTTCAAAGTCAGGAGCTTGAAGATCAACCGATAATCCAGACTGAAATCTTGTTCTAAGTCTTTCTTCTAAGCCAATTAAATCCTGAGGAAGCTTATCTGAAGTTATGATTATCTGTTTTTGTTTTCCGTAAAGTTCATTAAAAGTGTGAAAGAACTCCTCTTGGGTCCTTTCTTTTCCAATAATAAACTGAATATCGTCGATAATAAGAACATCAAGAGTTCTAAACTTTGATTTAAATCTTTCCATCGAATTATTTTTCAAGGAACCAATCAGTTCCGATACAAACATCTCAGATGAAACTAAGAGTACCTTTTTCTTTCTTCTTCTAGCGGCATTACCAATTGCGTTGGCTAAATGGGTTTTACCAAGTCCAACTCCACCATAAATTAAAAGAGGGTTGTATGCCATGCCGGGACTCTCAGCTACCTTAGAACATGCAGCATGAGCAAATTGATTACAAGAGCCAACAACGAAATTTGAAAAATTATAATTTGTTGCAAGATTTGATTCGTTAGGTTGATTCGTGTTGTTAGAATTTTCAACCTTGATATCTATATTTGAATCAGAGGATTTATTAGTTTTAAGTTTCGGAACAAGGGCGTTTTTATTAGAACTTGATTTAGCTTCTGCTACTTCATAATCTATTTTAATAAGTGAATGTAATAAGTTCTGATCTGTAAGTACGCTAGAAGCTGAAGAACGTATTAGGTCTTCATAATGATTCTTAATATGGTCAAGTGTAAAGCGATTTGGGGCAGCTAGCTTTAGGGTTATTCCAGTATTATTTCCCGTATGATCTAGAGAATTTGTACTTGATGGAGTAAAAAAACTAATCCCAGTTAAGTTTAGTAAATTAAACCAAGCAGAAAATATTTTAGGATCTAAGCTACTCGCAAGCAAGGTAGAAATTTTAGACCAGAGATTATTTAAATCAATTGAATTAGGGTCGTCGTTATGCTTTGGTGCAGTATCTGCTTTAGGTACGGCTAATTTGTCTAGAATATTTGAAACACCCTTTTCTACGTGCTCCAGGGATTGTTTCTTTATTTTAGCTTTAGGTGCACTATAAGAGCTTAGGTTGAGATTGTTTTCAGTGATCTTTAAGTTGTTTAATTTTATTCTGTTTAGTTCTCTTTGTGACTGAGGAGATTGAATGTTGTTATCTTGTGATCTTGAGGACATGGAATCTCCAAGCTTTGTGCTGTCAACTAGCATAGCATCTATCGATCTCCCTTGGGGACTCTGCATACAATGACTTCTCTTTATCTAAAATATTTCTACCACAAAGCAAAAAACAACAGCAACTTTTGCAATAACTTTAATTTATAAAACTCAAATATTTTGATTTTTTTTTAATTAAAAAGCTAAGGGAGAGAGTAAGCCAGAAAAAAAAATAAAACACAAATCGATCTAGCTTACTTGAGGTAACTTAAAGTTGAAGTGATAAGAAAATCAACATGCTGGACATATAATTTTTTTATCTATTATTATAATCTAAGAATAAATTTAATTATGACAAATCACCGAGAAATTATTTTTGCCTTTCTTTTGAGCTTATCAATGGTGATTGCAAACACCGCGCTGTTTAATGTTCTTAAACCAAGCGAAACTTTAAATGATAAGTTTCGCTCCTTTAGAAAGTTTTTTTGCGTGTCTTTGTGTCTAACTGCTAAATTAATTTTTCTTTTAATAATATTGGGGATATTCAAGTACCGTGCGTCCTTAGACTTTATCGAGTTATTAACCTATTTTTGTGTATTTCTGGTTTTTTTAGTAGGAATCTCATGGCGTATTTTCAATAGATTCTTCTGAAATTGGAGATTTATCCTTAACAAATTTGCCCCTCATATCTTAGTCTGGTATGAACCAGCTCGATTTTTAGGAATTAATTTTAGAGTATATGTCTGCAGGATATCAATTTATAGATAAGCCCTTAGTTACAGCTTCAGCGATAGGCGTGTCTATCGTTGTTTTGGGTGTACTAGGTCGGGTAGCTTTAAATAAAGCTAAGATTAAGTATTTACCTGAAACAAGTTTTGGAACGAAGACTCTTTTTGAGACATTGGCGCTTTTTATTGTGTGGCTTGGTGATTCTGCAATGGGTAAGGAGAATAGAAAATATCTTCCATTTGTAGCGTGTATTTTTATTTACCTTTTCTTTTCTAATATTATCGGCTTAGTGCCGGGGCTTGTTATGCCAACTGATCAGATGCATTTTAATCTTGGAATTGCTCTTGTGGTGTTTGGACTATATAACTATTGGACAGTGAAGGCTGTTGGCTTTGATGGTTTCATCAAGCATCTTTGGGGACCAGTGTTTGTGCTTGGTTTCCTGTTATTCCCCATCGAATTGATTTCACACATTGTCAGGCCTATATCTCTTAGTATTAGGCTTTATGGTAATATGGCAGGAGATCATACTGTATTGGGTGTTTTTACTAAACTTACCCAAGGTACTCCATTCTTTTTCTTGACAGTGGCTTTATATATTTTAGGTACGATAGTAAGCTTTATTCAAGCTTTTGTGTTTTCACTTTTAACAATGATTTACATACGTTTAGGTGTAAGCCACGACCATTAACAGATCTCTGATGTAGGAGAAGGGGGAAGGCTGTAACTTTCCTTTATGATTGATTTAACTTTAGTAAGGAGAAATATGAAAGGTCTTATTTTAAAAGGTAAGGGTTTATTGGCAGGAATTTTAGTAAACTGTTTGTTTGCTGGTGTTGCTGTAGCTGAAGAAGTAGCGCAAGCTGCTGCAGGTGGAAGTGAAATACTTTCTACTAGAGCATGTGCTGTATTAGGAATGGGATTAGCTGTATTTGGTGCTACAAATGCACAAGCTAAAGCAATTTCATCTGCTTTAGATAGTATTGGAAGAAACCCAGGTGCGGCAGGATCAATGTTCTTACCTTGGTTGCTAGCACTTGTATTTATCGAGTCACTAGTACTTTTCACACTAGTAATTGCTTTCCAGATTATATAATTAAATCTGATAAGTATTTATGAAAGCCAGGCTTAGTCCTGGCTTTTTTTTGTTTAATGCTTGGAAGCTTTTTTGTTATGTATGAAATTAGAGTTAATTGATTTAGTATTGCCGTCTCCGGGATTTTATAATTTCATTAGCTCATGGA
>JBILFC010000337.1:0-3051 GCA_044351785.1 Bdellovibrionota bacterium | reverse complement strand
TATAAGACGCATGAACAGTACCAATCTCATACTCCAAATCTCCTACCTTTATTCCAATCTCAACATAGACTCTTCCTTCCTTTGAATAGTCCTCAATTTCCTGATCTTGAGGTTCCTGCACAAATTGGAAGCTAGACTTCTCTATAGAATAGCGACTAAATATTCCATTACCGAAACTCACTGTACCAATGTCAGAAGGAAATCCTTGAGCCTCTTTATAGAAATAATTATATCCTAATCCATCAGCAAGATACCGCACAGTATCAAGTCCCTGATTGCATTCATGCCCTATAGTAAGCTCCTGAAGACAAATGACATCAGCATCAACCTCTTTCAGGGTTTTTAAAACATTCTCAATGTTTTCTTTGTACCAGATGTTCCACTGTAAAACTTTCATAAAAACTGAAAAACTCTAAGGTTGAATATTCCACGGCTTACATACAGGATATAAGCAATAGACTTACCTAACAATATCAACGATTCTATCTGACTGTATCTTCCGACCAACCACCTTAAAATCAAATCCGCTTCCCTCCGCAGATTCATTATACCTAAATCTAGTAGCCGAACCTTGCTCTTCTGTAGAACTCTTATAACGATCTAAAATCTGATCTCCTGTTAGTTTATCCTTTGTGTCTCCGAATAACTTTGCCGTTATCAATGCATACTCATAACTATTTGCTGCCCAAGCAACTTGAAAATCATTACCATAATCTTTCACATATCTTCCAAGAAAAGATTGATCAACATACGGTCCCGCAAATACTGATCCTATCATCGCACCTTCGGAATCCTGAACCTCTTTCATACTGTCAAAAAAATCTGTTCCAAAAGTATTTAAATTCATACCAAGTTGTTTACTCTTTTTATAAAACTGGCTAATTTGTCCGCCGATTAGAAACACACCTAGCGCATCAAACTTCTTACTTCTTAGCTTTACAAGGGTAGCTTTAAAATCCGTATCACCTGGCTGATAAGTATCAACAATTTCAATCGATTCATCGCTCTTAAACTTCTTCTTCATAGAACTAATTAACCCATTCATGTAAGCTAGTTCTGTCTTTACTATTCCAATATGTTTAATTTTATTAACCCTTAAATACTCCAACAAACTATCAGCAATCATCTCTATGTGATAACAAGATCTCAATGTATACTTTTTGTCCAAAGATACTGAACGTTCCGCAGAAACAGCTATTAACGGGAACTTGTCCCTTTCCACTATTGGTACTAATGCTTGATTCGGTCCATAACCCCAAACATAAGCTACCGATACGCCATCAATATTTTTTAATTTTTGATAACTAGAAATGGCTTTATAATTGTCATACTGAGAATCTTCATAAACAAATTTAACCCTAGAAAATATTTCAGGATTTTCTTTTACAGCTAACTCAATACCATTCTTCGCTGCCATGCCGTATTCAGCAAGAGCTCCAGTAAGAGGTAATATTACTCCGACTTTAAAAGTATTAACATCTTCAGCTAAAGCACCACCAATTAATACGACAAAGCTAATAAAAGAAATCAAAAAATTACGCATTTATTTATACCGTCAGTTTATGCTTATTATACAAATTGAATTTTATTAGGAATTAACCCACCTCAGAGCAACTTTAACTTGATCAAACGGTATTATGCAAGTACTGTATTCATAAAGTCAATGCGCCTAAACAATGAATCAAAAGCATGAAAATACTTTGCAGACTTTTATCATTTTTTGTCGCGATACTACCCCTGACTTTATCAGCAGAAGAAATCACCCTCGGCGCGCTACTCCACCTTTCCGGCGACTATGCCATGGAAGGGGCGGCATTCAGAGAAGGCATAGAACTTGGCTTAGAAGATGCCAACAGGGAACTAAATCAAAAGAACATTACTCTGACAGTAAATTTTCAAGATACTCGGATGATACCCATTGAATGCGCCACACTAGCTCATAGGGCGTCAGCGGATAAAGACATAAAGGGATTGATCGTCTCCTCAGTAACTGAGATGAAACCCATGGCTCCGATCATAGAGAAAAATAAGATTCCATCAATTGTATTATGGGATGCTACTTCAGAAATAGAAAATTATGGAAACTATGTTTTCGGTATAGGAGCATGGGCTCCAGATACGGGAGAAAAGAGTGCAAGGTTTTCAGCAAAAACACTAACAGCGAAACGAGTCTTCATACTATACCCACATTACGAGTGGTCTATCTTTGTTAAAAACTCTTTCATAACACAATTTAATAAATCTAACGGGCTAATTGAACAACTTGAGATAGATCAGAATGAATCTGACTTCAAAACACATCTGCTCAAAATTAAAAAATTCAATCCTGATGTCGTATATGCACCAATTGTTCATGGAGTAACAACCTTTATGAAGCAATTTAAAACCTATCTCCCCAACACAAAACTTATCATGAGTGATGTGATTACAGAACATCTCATTCAAGAAGACCCAAAGGCATTCGAAGGAATTTATCACTCCGCCGTAGCAGATCCAGATAACATAGCAAGCACTAAACTAAAAGAGGAATATACGCACAAATACCACAAAGCACCGGGTCTAATAATGTTTAATGCCTGGGGATATGATTCTGTTCTTATGTATAAAGAAGCGATCATGAAAGGAGCTAGAACAAGAGAAGAAATTAAAGATGCGCTATATCAGATAAAGAACCTCCAAGGTACTACAGGCGACATAACAGTCAACTCAAAAGGCTCAAGCCCTAATTATATCTCCATGTTCCAAGTAAAAAACTCTAAACTTGAAATAGTAGAGGGCCCAGATCCAGAGTAGCGCTTTCATAGCAAACAAATTTTCAATAATTTAAAAGTGTTACAAACAGGACCCTAAATATTTGATTACCACTTAGATTATAAGATATATACATTTCTTTTAGGATTCTATAGGAATCTTCGTTCGATTAAATTCAAATCTGGGTAGAAGCATTTCTCTCCTATTATATATTGAGAGAAGGAATTAATCGGTTCTTGAAAAGGTTTTTGAAAGGAAAGTACACCATGAAATTCACTCAAGTTCGTATTCCATTTACAA
>JBILFC010000265.1:0-4272 GCA_044351785.1 Bdellovibrionota bacterium | reverse complement strand
GCATCTTCTTTGCCTTATTAACGTTACTATATTCATATTTGTCGTCGAAACGAATTTTATATGGAAATAAAAACAAAATCTTAACCTCTGGGCACCCCAGGATACTTCAAACCGCAGGGGCATTTGCTTTTCTTATCGCATGTTTAATTATTTCATCCAAAGTGATATTTGACAGATATTCTAAGGATCTCTCCCAAGTTATGAATGGCGTAGGTGAAGGCACAAATATTAGCCAAGGTCAGAGTAATCTTGGATTTAATAAGGCCTCTACTCCATCAAAACAGCCTGCTGCCCTACTCCGGCTTCAAAACAGTTATGACAAAAATCCTTGGGCACCCATGATGTACCTAAGGGAAGCTGCTTTATCAGATTTTGCCGGTAAAGAAATCGTAAAGGCAGGTACTGACTTCGATAAAGATGCACCTCTAATAAATCCAAACACTCCATATTATTTAAGCCCACCAGCGAACGAAGCAGAAAGAAGTAACATCCTTCAAGCTATTTATGTACTATCTGATAAAGCGACTCCTTTTTCTCTGGATGCTCCACTATATTTTAAACCAATAAAAAATCCTAATCCTAAACGATTTAGGTATGCTTATATATCCATGTCTAGTGCTCCAATAGAGCCCTTATCAACGCTACAGGATAGATTAGTGGGTGAGGAAACTTGGCCTAAGGAAACTTGGGAACACTACTTAAGAGCACCTGGGAGTAATGATTTATTAGAGCTCACTTCTCTTAGCTCTGAAATTAGTGAAACCACTCCTCTAACATCAAAAAATGGCGAGGACCTAAGATATGCTCTACTTAGCAAGAAACTAACCGAAAACTTACTTACTCCAATGGGGAAAGTTTCAGCGGTTATTAAATATCTCTCAGAACAAAGTATTTATGTTCTAGAACCTAATCACGACGTCACAAAGAATGGTGACCCTGTCGCTCCTTACCTATTTCCTAAAGCAAAACGAGGTTACTGTGTCCATTTCGCTCACTCTGCTGTGTATTTATTACGTCTTGCAGGAATTCCTGCAAGAATTGGGACAGGATACCTAGTAGATCTTCAGTACGCTAAAGGTGGAGACATTCTTGTTCAGATGGGTGACCGTCATGCATGGTCAGAAGTTTATGTTAGAGGCAAAGGCTGGATGGTATTCGATGTAACCCCACAGAAAGCCGAGAATGATCAAGTCCCTATTCCCGATCAAGATCTCCTAGAACAGTTAATGAGTGAAATTGACCCCATTGAGCTATTAGACGGAGTACCCCCCGCTCCAGAAAAGAAGGATAATGAAAAAAGTGCTGTAGAAAAACTCATTGATTCCAAAATCCTAGAATCTTTGGCAAAGAGTGGCCCCTACTTATTTTTTATGTTTTTAATTCTTAAAATATGGCTCAGACACTCATGGAGATTACCTAGCTCTAAGCGCACTAAGTTAAAAAGATTATATAGAGCTTACATAAGCACCTTAGAAGATATTGGAAAAAGACGCTATTATGGGGACACTAGAATGGAGTTCTCTAGTAAACTTAAGACAAACCTACAAATTGATGCAGAAGCTATATTCAAAGACTATCTTGCACTTACCTATTCCAATCAGAGTTCAGAAATTGCTCTAAAGAAAGCTGAATTATACCTAACTTCTCTTAAAGCATACTTCAGTGGGATAAAGGGCTGGGCACTTTTTACTATAAGTTACCTTAACCCCGTGTCCCTTCCTTTACTATTTAAACGAAGGAAATCATCAAAAGCAATATTAAGCTTCTTATTCCTTGTATCTGTATTTAATATAGTAAACGTTTCAAAACTCGAAGCACAGACAGACATAATAAAGGAAGATGCTACAACTAATCCTGACGCAATCAAATCTACTGATATTCTACTTGAAGAAGCATTAGCTTTATTTAAGGAAGGTAAAGGCATTGATGCAAGAGCGAAGCTTGAAATTGCGATTGAAAAATCGCCTAATGACTTTAGACCCTTCTTATTCCTAGGACAGTACTATCTAACAGAAGTTGCTCATTTCAAACTTGCTTATCGGTACATCGCTAAAGCTAAACTTCTATTTGAAACTAGCCATCCTGACCTTAGAGAGATTATAAGCGATTTAGCATTGCAGAACCAACACTCACTTCTACTGTACTTATTATCAGAAGCTCAACTTAATCTCGATCAGTATCAAGACTCATTAGAAACATTAAATGAATATGGGAAGATCTATCAATCTGAATGGTACCCTGGTCAGAAGGCTTGGGTACTCATGAAACTTAAGAAGATTGATGAGGCCATTTCAGTTTCTAAGAATGGGCTTCTAGAAGGGGCAGACCCTAAAAGGACATGGAACATACTAGGCATACTACTTTCTATTAGCGGGGAAAGGGAGATGTCAATCAATGCTTTTCAAAAAGCAGTTGAATATGAATTCAGGCTCAGCTTTCAGCCCCAAGTTGCCACTCCACTAAATAATGCAGGTGAAGTATACAGAGAATTATTTAAAGATGCATACGCTGAAAGCGCTTGGAAGGATGCCCTTAGTTATCCAGATGGATGTGAACATATTTTACCAAGTGTAAATCTATCGATTCTATATACTGATCAATTGAGATTATTTCAGGCAGAACAAACTCTAAAAAACTTTGAAGCTTGCTACGCACAAAAACCAGAAAAGAAGGACTCAGAGCACAGAACCATACTTGCCCTTGCGAGGGGGAAGTTAAAGCTCCTTTCAAACGATCTTGAAGCAGGCGAAAAGTTATTAAATATCGCATCAGACGATCAACAGTGGTTCGGTAAAATTGGAACGAATGAAAATGATGTTAAATTCGCTAGTTGGATGATACAAGGTCTATTGTTCAAATTAAAGGCGAATAGGCTTAAACAATATGCTACTGATTCTATGGTTGAAAGCTTAAAGAACTATTCTGAATCAAAGGTACTAGAATATAAAACAGCCCTCCTTGAAAGGAAGGCACGGATATTTGCAGTTGAAGAGCTTGACGACTTTGAAGACTTATCTATTAGACATACTGATACAATGATAGTCTATCCCTTACTTGGTACAATTCTAGATGGTTACGGCTCAACCTCATTAGAAAATAGATTTAATCGAATTCGCAAAAAAGATAACAGGGATAGTATCAACTATTACTATGATTTGTATCTAGCAGATGCCTATTATGATGAAGGATCATACGACAAGGCAACTCAAAAGTACTCTACAGTATTATCAAGTCTACCCGCACATGAAAGGCTTATTAAAGCTCAGGCATTGTCTGGTAAGATTAAAAGCAATATAGCTAGTTCTTGGTGGTGGTCTAAAGATTCTGTCATTAGCTCTTCTAAATCTGAGCTTGAGGAGCTTTATAAAGTTTTACCGGTGATGTTACCCCTGAACAACCTGCCCCTACCTGTGAGCTTTGAAAGTAGTAGTGAAATTAATTTAAAGGAGCATATAAAAGATGGTCTTTTTAACGGTGCCCTCACACTTTGTGATCAAAATTGTGCTTATCGTTTAGTATTAACTAAAGAGGGTGATAAGGGATATTACTTACAATTGTTCGATACCAGTTCCAATAGAATTCTCGCCTCTAAAAAGTACACAGAAGGTGAGAGCTCAAAGAGCAAAGAAAATACAAAGAATGATCAAGCATCAAATCTGGCAGAATTTATAAATAGCTTTGTAGACGAAATTTTTAGCTTCAAAGAGGATGCGAATGGGACGAGCCTACCTAGAATCCCCTTTATGAAGGGATAAAAGAGCCGATTTATCGTATATCTACAGGCACTTATACTATTCTACTCAAGTAATCACTTTAGAATTCCGATCTTAAACCCAGCTTTTAAGACTCACGAGGTGCCTATGTGCACAGATTGAATCGGAAATGATCCTTCCGCAATCTAAAAAGATAATAATGATCCATGCAAAATTTTCAATTATAATTATGATTAAAAAATTAATACCTTTTATCATAACTGTTGCCTTCCTTAGTAATGTTTTCGCAGCGCCAGGCGACGATATTATGGGAAGCGAAGAAGGTGACTCCTGCTCTTGCCCGGTACGAACACCACGAATCTGTCCACGGGTAACACCAATGCGATGTATCACTATTACTCCGACTAGAACTCCTACAAGAACCGCAACTAGGACGGCCACAAGAACAGCAACTAGAACTGCAACCAGAACAGCAACTAGAGCTCCTACGCCAACCTGTAATTTATATGCATTAGATTTCAGGCATGGAAGTCACCACAAGCGGGGAGATGTAAAAATT
>JBILFC010000365.1:0-2516 GCA_044351785.1 Bdellovibrionota bacterium | reverse complement strand
AAATTAAAGTCACAAACAGAAATCTCAAGAGAAGAGATAGAAGAAAAATTAGAACTAAAAGAAAACGCTAAGAAACTTAGCTCCGACCAAGTTGTAGTAGAAGCTTTAAAGCTTGCCCTCGATCAGAAAGCTCTCGACCCAGTTGTATTCAATCTATCAAATTCCTATTCCATCGCTGAAAGAATAATGATTGTCAGCGGAACTTCACCACGACATGTAAAAGGTATTAGCGATAAAATTCTTGAAGGCTTAAATAAAATTGGCATTAAGGCCGAGCGAATGGAAGGATATAATTCTGGCGAATGGGTAATCCTTGATTATGGTAACCTTCTGATACACATGTTCTTTGAGCCAACTAGACAATACTATGCGCTGGATGACTTACTTTCACCTAATCCTAAAGTAAAATTTGGTGAAGAGTTAGAAACCCAGATACGTAGCTTTAAAACTGGCCTTCATCAGATACTCTAAAGAGACTAATCCCTTTCTAGAATCATCGCCCCTGCCATACCACCAGCGGCACAGATACTAATCAAGCCACGCTTAAGATTCTTTCTCTTAAGTTCACTAGCAAGATGCATCATCAGTCGTCCTCCAGTAGCGGCGAATGGATGCCCTAATGCGATAGAACCACCAAGAGTATTAACTTTGTCATAATCAATTGCACCAACTGCTTCTTCTTTTAAACCTTCTTCCCATGCTTTTATATTGGCTACAACTTGTGCTCCAAATGCTTCATGGATTTCAATTAGATCAAAGTCAGCAAAGGTATATCCGTGTCGTTTTAATAATCTAGGCACGGCAACTGCTGGCGCCATTAATAATCCTTGAGATGGATCAATCGCTGCGTACTCATAGTCTTTAATATAGGCTAGTACTTCCCTGCCCTCTTTCTTAGCTTCCTCATCAGACATTAAAAATACACAGGCGGCACCGTCTGTTAAAGCGCTTGAGCTTCCCGCGGTAATTGTCCCAGCTGACGATCTATCAAACACGGGTTTAAGTGAAGAAAGCTTTTCAATAGTTGTATCACCTCTCACTAAAGTATCTTTAGAAACTCCAGCCACAGGCAATATAAATGGAGACAATAAGCCGTCTTTAATTGCTTTATCAGCTCTCTGATGACTTAAAAATGCTACATTATCCTGACTTGCTCTATCCACATGAAGTTCCTTCGCGGTTAACTCCATGTGCTGACCCATGGTAAGGCCAGTCGAAGGTTCTGTTACCGATGGCGGTGAGGGCATAAAGTCTTTTGGTCTAAGACCGCTAAAAAGTTTTAACTTATCTCCAAATGTCTTCGCTCTAAATGCTTTTAAAAATGTCTTTGTAGCTTTTTCGTTAAACAATAACGAAGGGCAACTCATGGATTCTGCTCCACCTGCGATAGCTGAGTTTGTGCTACCAGCACGTATTCTATCCATAGCACAAGTTGCAGCTACTAAACCTGAAATACAGTTATTAGAAACGGAATATGCATAGACATGCTTTGGAAGGCCTGCTTTAAATAAAATCTCTCTAGCCCAGTTAGGAGTCTTAGGATCAAGAAGGACAGTTCCCCAGACCACCTCTCCCAACTCCATAGTATCTATGGAATAGCGTTGCATTAATTCTTTAAGTACAAGGGCACTAAGTTCCTGAAATGACAGCTCACTAAATACTGTTCCAGCTTTTACAAATGGAGTTCTAACCCCTCCGATGATCGCAACTTTCTTCTGACCCATTTACACTAATCCCCTTAAATATTATTTGTATAAAGAACAATGGTATTGATATAGTTTTAACGGCATACTAAAACTATAGCTAGACAAAATATTAACCTAGATCCTCATGTTTAAAGTAGGAAATCTTGTTAAAGTGGAAGGAACAGGGCTTAAAGGCTATGTTTTGGATACTCCTGCGAAAAAAGGCCATCTCTATATCGATCTTTCGGGTAAAAAGATGCTAGCCCCCATTGAGCAACTCACCCTTTTAGAAGAAAAGGTAGAAAAGACAACCAAACCTAAATCCCCAGAATTCTCTCCTAAAGAGCAGAATCGCACCCTCGATCTTCACGGTATGAGAGTAAAAGAGGCAGAAGAAATACTCCTCGACTTTATCAACAGCGCTGTAATGGACGGCGTGCCGATGATTACCATAATACATGGCCACGGCATGGGTAAAATCAAGGACATGGTGCTTGATGTATTTAAGAAAACAAATATTGCTAAGAATGTTAAGCCGTCTGAGGATGGAAGAGCGTCGATAGTTGCGTATTTGTAGGGAGCCTTCCTAATATTCGGCAAACTACCAATCCAATTCCGTAGGGGCAGGTCTTGCACCTGCCCAATTGAATTTATTTGGGTAACCGCAAGGGTTACCCCTACAAAAAACTCTAAAACAACCAAGCCCTAACCTAATCTTGATTATTTAAACCGCAAATGCTACCTCTAAACAAAATTTAAATTCGGGTAGCGACTATGTTTAAAGTCAATAGTTAAAAGTGCAAAAATTATATTTTTTGCGCCTTTAGCAAA
>JBILFC010000301.1:0-3523 GCA_044351785.1 Bdellovibrionota bacterium | reverse complement strand
AAAAGGTAGTCCCTTTAAGAGATTCAATAGAGATTAGTGGAAACTTAAGTGCAAATGAGAAGAAAGTTTTAGAAGTTTTAAGTAACGAAATTATGAGTTTTGAAGAGATTTATTATAAGGCGAATCTATCTCAGTCCGAAGTTCGCTTAGCCGTAACTTCTTTGATGCTAAAGGATATGCTTGTAGAGCGGGATGGGGTGTATTTTAGAGATGCATGAAAGTAGGCTCTGAATACCTTAAATTGCTAAGTTTTTATGGGAGCTTGACATTTAGGCCTATAATTCGTATTTGAATAAGCCAGAAATTGGGATGAATTCTCAATAATTTCTAATATTTGTCTATATGGTGGACGTAGCTCAGTTGGTTAGAGCATCGGATTGTGATTCCGAGGGTCGTGGGTTCGAGTCCCATCTTCCACCCCAAATTCAGCGCACCTGAATTTTGGCCCTGAGTTCATCGAAGGGCAAGTCGCCTTTACCTAATCCACACAGTACTCTCCATCGCTAATGCTTTCCAAGGGAGATTTTCCTTGTAGCGACCTTGAAGCCACCACGCACTTTGCGAACTCGTCTTGCTACCTTGGCTAATAATTGAATATAGATGACAAGCAAGCTGATTTACTATTAATTAAAATGGCTTTTATACAGAACTTGACATTACTAAATTCTCTGTTTATCGTTCTGGTCCGTACTTTTGGAACTTTAGTTGGATGGAACTGGTGGATGAGTCTTTAAATATATACGATCCACGTTACATTTCGAAGCTTTTCGACGAGATGGCTGCAACCTATGGAGTTGTGAATCTTATTACTTCATTTGGATTTACTGCCGTGTGGAGACGCTATTGTGTCGAAAGACTTCCCGTTCATACCATAGAAAATTGTTGCGATCTTATGTCTGGAATGGGAGAGCTTATTCCAAATCTTCAGCAGCGCTTTCCAGGTCTGAAAAGTCTTACAGCATTGGACCTCTGTCCCTCCATGTGCAAAAAGATTGCCGAGAATTGCAGTAGATTAAATGTACCCTTAACCATACTCGAGGAAGATGTTTTTCAATCAAGCCTACCGAGCGCAAGATTTGATTGCGTTGTTTCATCATTTGGACTTAAGACATTTTCCGCGAACCAACAGAGGACATTGGCTGGTGTTGTCAATAGAATTTTGAAACCTGGAGGAGTATTTGCCTTTATAGAACTTTCACTTCCTAAATATGTAGTCCTTCGAGCTCCACTTGTTTTTTATCTTCGTTATATTGTGCCTCAAATTGGACGAGTATTTCTGGGGAATCCTGACAACTACCGGATGCTTAGTGTTTACACCGAAAACTATAGAGACTCTCAAAACTTTCTTTCATGTCTTGTCGATGAAGGGCTTGAGGCAAAATACATATCGCATTTCTTTGGTTGTGGAACCGGAGTAGTTGGAAGAAAAATAGCTTAAGCACTTATTTCAAGCCTCAGAGTATAGTCTAAAGCCTAGTTATTACAAGCCTCAAAGGCTAGTGCAAGCTACTAAAATTTTCTTTCTAAAATTTAATAATTTAAAAAATAAGATTGAATTGTATCGAATTCGCCAGATATCTAAGGTCTGTTTTTAGTCTAAATGGCGTTGAAATTGGCTTTTGAACAAGTCTTTACATCTTGTAAGCTTTTTACCTCTTTTTTAGTTTTGGTTGTCGGTTGCGTTTAGTCTCTTAACACCAAGGTCCGGGTGGTATGCATGTTCCTTCTGGGAACTGGGCATTTCTATTTCCTAGGAGGTATTCTACGGATGCTTTTTTAAAGGCAACTAGTATGGAAAAGTAATAATTTAGAAAGGCTACTCGTCTTTCCATGCAGAGTGATAATACTAGAGGTCTTTTAGATTCTCTGGTGCTGCGCTTAGGGCTTTTTGCGCAGTCTGTACTCTTGGTTCTTTTTAGGGATTCTGGACTAGGCCAGATGTGCCCATTATCATCAAAATCTTTAATGATGGTTTCTCTTCTCTTATTGTATTCTTCTTGAATCAGTTTAGAGTATTGTTTTTGAGTCATGTTTTCACAACCAGGGATTTTTTCAAATACTATTTTATAGTGTTCTATGAAGTCAGCTGGATCTGCATTCTTGTTTCTTCTTCTAGCCTTGTTATATTCTGCTCCGTTAAAGAACTCTACCTCTAGGGGCTTACCTGTAATTATATAATGATAGGAGTTAAAGCCTGGGTAATCTGAAAGGTTCCTACAGAGTCCTGCTTGAATTGGCTGAAGGATTGTATACATAAGTCTATCAAGGTGACTTTCTTGATCTTCTGTAATGGCTTGTTCGCTTGGTCTTCTCTCAAACACTGCTCCTGTGCCAAAACTAGGGACATATTTCTTTATAGCTTCAGCGGTCCTAGCACCAAAGTCTCTAAAGAAGGCTGACTTAGTTTTAGGTTTGAATTGAAGCATAGGATGGTCATGGCTACCAAAGATGGTAAAGGCAAAGATCTTAGCATCATATTTAGTTAAATATTTGCCGAGAGACCCTAGTACTCTAGCTTCTAAGTCCTGATTATTACAATAAAGGAGTTGTGAGTTCCTAAATCTCCTTGTTACAAACGAGCTATGACCTTCTGGATAGTCTATCCTAAGTGGTTGTGACATTTTCATGCGAATTACCTTCAATTTTTTACGAATTGGTACCTATCTAGGTAATCGTAGAAATTTAGGGTTTGTGAACCTGAGGGCTGAAGAAGTTTTGGAAAATTTGTTTAAAGTGCTTAAAGTTTTATGGGAAATTAGGCTTTGAGGCGAGTAGCTTAGAGTTTAAATGGCGTCTCGAAGATTAGAAAATATACGAATTCGTCCAAGTAAATTTAGTAAAAAACCTCTAAAAATAACCTTATAGAAGTTCGCACTCAAGAGATGTTATGGTAACTTGTATTCGGTAGTGCTGTAGGATACAGAAGTTATTGGAATTATGAAACTTATTCTATTATTTCTGTCCCACCCTCAACGAATACCTCGATATCAAAGCCCCAGCTACAATCACCACAGCTGAGATCCAGGTCTCTTTTCCGATTGTAATTCCTAGATAGAGGCTCGCTACGGTCAGTGATGCCCAAGGCAGGGCGTCCGCTAGTAGGCTGAGGATTACGATGTTTCCTCTTCTTGTGCCAAGATCCCAGCATAGATTGGCAATGTAGGGAGAGATCATTAGATAGAGAGAGGGGAAAATTATCTCATTGGAGATGACGGGAGATTTTTCAAAAATAAAGATAAGAGGTATTAGGCTAATACTTGAGGCAAGCATAATAAACGGGATGGCTGCTGATTCACCAGCAAGTGCTCCCCATTTACGGTTCATCACAGCATAGAGTGCCCAAAAAGATCCCCCAATTAGCGCAAAGATACTTCCTAGAATAGTGTTCATTGATTGAGATGAATTAATGATTTCAAATATATGTGTTCCTAGAATGTCAATGCCAAGCCCTATTACTACTAAGATACTTCCAAATATAAGAAGAGCTTTATTGCATTTCTGTTTGAGTATAATAACAGAGAGT
>JBILFC010000049.1:0-14550 GCA_044351785.1 Bdellovibrionota bacterium | reverse complement strand
AAAAATAGAGATGGTATCTCGCAGAGTGGTGAAGTTAAGACTTTATCTGAAGTCTCTGTAAATGCTCTATACTATAAAGCAGATAAGACAGAAAAGGGAGCGATTGTAGTAACTAAGGGTTACGATAGAGAAGTTGATGGTCAAACTGTAGTTGCAAGTTCAATGGACTGGTCTGAAAAGGGTATATCTAATGGTGTCGATATGCTCATCGAAGGAATTTCCAGCATTGGGAAAGAATCAAATGTTACTTCGGATAATCTCTTAAGGGGGCAGCTAGAGGAATCAGAGCCAGCTAAAATGGAAGAAAGTAAAATTAGTGGAGTCTGGGAGTGGAGACTAAATTCTCCGTTAGAGGGAGTTGGACATTTTGCTTTTGATCAGAATGATGAAGGATTGACTGGTTTAACAATGAGCAGGGTGGGAATAAAGGGTGTTGAAGGAGTTACTAGTCAGATAATATTCTCTCATTTTCAGGCGTATACAACTCAGAACTCTGACGGCATCCTAGAGATTAACTTTACAGTAAGTAACGAGAATGGAGCGATACTTAAGAATACCGCAAGACTATCTGAGGACGGAAATGAATTGATTGGTAAAACCATTGCTGAAGGCTCTAGTCTGTCCGAGTCTGGTAATTATGAGTATGCTTGGAAAGCCAAGAGATATAGTCTCAAATAGGGGGCATGGAAAGCAAAATAGAGATTGCTTTCAGTCTGTTATATGCTCTGTTGGAAATAAGCGATTAAAATACGTCTATAGAGTCCGTAGGCAGATCCTTGCGCCTTATTTTAGCATAGCTACATCAAATATATGTTATCTTAGATTCTAGGCACAGGTAGAGATGTCTGTGTGTCTACATATTTCATATGGTTGCGATTTATATGCGAGGCTTTTTTAAATTATTTTCTGGTGTCGTAGGCATGTGTTTGCTCATGCTTATTTTCTCAGTGGTTCATGCTGAGCAATCAGATGATATTGAGAATCCAGAAAACTAATCGGTGGATAATACTAATTTGTGTCTTGCGCCGAGACATTTAGTATCTGGAGAATGTTGCCCTAGGGATATGAATTATTTAGTTAGTGGTAGTTGTAGCGCTTGTCCCGCGAATCAGAGTTTAGTCTCAGGATTATGTTGTCCGAATGATAAGCCTTATGTCGTGGGATCAGGATCTGCAAGAGTTTGCAGCGCTTGTCCAGTGGCGGGTGAGAGCTTTGTTTCTGGTACGACTAAGTGTTGCCCGGCCAATAGGAGATTTGTTGTGAACAATGCGTGTAGCGCATGTCCAGCTAACCAGAGTATGGTTAATGGGGAAAGATGTTGTCCTAATTCTCAGCCACATCTTGTTGGGTCAGGATCTGCGAGAGCTTGCAGTGCTTGTCCAGCTAATCAGAGTTTAGTTTCAGGATTATGCTGTCCGAATGATAAGCCTTATGTCGTGGGATCAGGTTCTACTAGATCTTGCAGTAAGTGTAGGTCAAACCAGAAGGAGATTTCTGGTCAATGCTGTGCGTTGACAGATAAGTTTGTAATCGGAGGACAGTGTGTTCAAGAAAAGTGCTTGGGGTATAAGATGGATTTTAAAATGATTCGGACTACAGGCGTAGTTGGTGATGGTAAGTATGATGATATTGTTGATACTAATTCTGATACTCCATCCTGCTTGGATACCCAGCTTAAAAAGGCTTACAGTGATTGTAAGGGATATTATACTGCGCCGATGACGAATGGTATGGTTGATTATTATAAACAAACACGTTGGATAGATGATTGTGTCTTGAGAGCCTTTACGGATCGGTTAGAATACTGGGAAAGAACAGGGATGAGACAGTTTAGATCTGGGACTACTTACATTACCAATGATATATTAAATGATCGGGTTGAGAATGATCAATATACAAGTTTCTACTTTGATAAGAATTGTAATATCTTAAGTAATCAAGATGTTCCTGAGGAAAGAGCATGTTTAGCTGCGAAAATAACTTATGAATCTTCTCCTATATCCTTGCTCTTAAATTCACAAAGTGAGAATTTAGATAGAAATTCTGTAGTCGTGAAATTTAAGTTGAGTCCTAGTTCAGAAGAGTATGTAGTTTGGAAGGCTTCTGATGAGGCCCCATTGTTAGTTTATGATCCTACGCATTCAGGAGAGATATCTTCTTATACCCAACTATTCGGAGAATGGACATTTGGCGGTCGAGTAGAAGCTTCTTTAGTAAGTCAGATGACAGATAAAGAAAGCCCAAGAACAGCTTGGGAGGATGGTTATAGTGCTCTTTCTACTTTAGATATTAACATGGATGGGAAGATTGCAGGAGATGAGTTGTCAGACTTGTCCCTCTGGTTTGATACCAATCGTAATGCGATTTCTGAGTCTGGTGAAGTGAGATCATTAGCTAAGGAAGGTATTGTTACTTTATATTATAAGAATAAAGTGAAGAATCAGGTCACAGGAGATATTAAAGTAGAGCTTGGCTTTGAAAGAGAACTTAAAGATAAATTAGTAACTGGTAGTACTGTAGACTGGTACGGTGTAGTAGGAAAAACAGGAGCTGAGTTAGTACAGAGAAATAATGCCTTGAGAGCACTCTGTCAAAGTGGCCCTGCAGTGGAAGGTAGTGAAGAGCAAAGCTCTGAAATTGCTAGTCTTGAAGCTCCAGATCCTGGTTTTACTGGCGTATGGGTGTGGCATACAGATGATAGCGATCCTGAGAAAGTTGTGGGAGGTGTTCTTGCTTTTGAGAGTAGTGAAAGCGGTAAGTTTAAGGGCACGTCCATCATAGAAGTATCCGCAGATGATAGCGTCACTAGCTTTTCAAGCGTTCTTTCTAAATTTAATATTATTGGAGGTTTAGAGAGGGGAGAAGCCGGTAAGGCAGATAATATAATCTTTAAAGTTAGAAGTAATGACGGAGTACGATTAGAAAGTAAAGCTACGTTATCAGAAGATAAGAATACTTTGACTGGTCAGACGTCAGCCTTAAGAGGAAGTGGTGATGAGGAAGAAGTTCTCACTAAATATTCATGGGTTGCTAATCGGTATAAGGAATAATCACTAATTCAATATATTAAGATAGATATTGCATATATTTTGGTCCTTTATTTTTAATTGGCAAAATATATATGCTGGCCGTGCCGCGGATAATATATAGGTTACCGTTAAAGATAGTGAAGAATCGATAATCAATTATACTTAACAAACCGATTACTTTAGTCTTAAATGAAGACGTGGTTATCGATTCATCGAACCTTATTTTATTATAAACACATCAAATATATGTCATCTTAGATTCTAGGCGCAGGGAAGGTGTGTCTATGTTTTGAATATTTTACATTTGGTCGGATTACATATGCGACGGTCTTTGAAAAGTCTATTCTCTGTCATCTTAAGCTATTGTTTGGTAATGCTTGTTTTTTCTGTCGTTCATGCAGAGCAGGCAGATGATATAGAGAATCCAGAGAATGAATCTGCTGAAAGCGCTTGTCCAGCTAATCAGAGAATTGTTCCCGGTACGACTAGATGTTGTCCCAATAATCAGCAGAATATTGTGAACAATGCGTGTAGCGCATGTCCAGCTAATCAGAGAATTGTTCCCGGTACGACTAGATGTTGTCCCAATAATCAGCAGAATATTGTGAACAATGCGTGTAGCGCATGTCCAGCAAATCAGACTATTGTTCCTGGCACGACTAGATGTTGTCCAAATAATCAGCAAAATATTGTGAACAATGCGTGTAGCGCATGTCCAGCTAACCAGAGTATCGTACCTGGTACGACTAGATGTTGTCCGAACAATCAACAGAATGTTGTGAACAATGCGTGTAGCGCATGTCCAGCAAATCAGACTATTGTTCCTGGCACGACTAGATGTTGTCCAAACAATCAGCAGAATGTTGTGAACAATGCGTGTAGCGCATGTCCAGCTAACCAGAGTATCGTACCTGGTACGACTAGATGTTGTCCGAATAATCAACAGAATGTTGTGAACAATGCGTGTAGCGCATGTCCAGCAAATCAGACCATTGTTCCCGGCACCAATAGATGTTGCCCGAACAATCAACAGAATATTGTGAATAATGCGTGTAGCGCATGTCCAGCAAATCAGACTATTGTTCCTGGCACCAATAGATGTTGCCCGAACAATCAACAGAATATTGTGAATAATGCATGTAGCGCATGTCCAGCAAATCAGACCATTGTTCCCGGTACAAATAGATGTTGCCCGAACAATCAACAGAATATTGTGAATAATGCGTGTAGCGCATGTCCAGCAAATCAGACCATTGTTCCCGGTACAAATAGATGTTGCCCGAACAATCAACAGAATATTGTGAATAATGCGTGTAGCGCATGTCCAGCTAATCAGACCATTGTTCCCGGCACCAATAGATGTTGCCCGAACAATCAACAGAATATTGTGAATAATGCGTGTAGCGCATGTCCAGCTAATCAGACCATTGTTCCCGGCACCAATAGATGTTGCCCGAACAATCAACAGAATATTGTGAACAATGCGTGTAGCGCATGCCCAGCTAACCAGAGTATAGTCCCTGGTACGACTAGATGTTGTCCAAACAATCAGCAGAATGTTGTGAACAATGCGTGTAGCGCATGTCCAGCAAATCAGAGTATTGTTCCCGGTACAAATAGATGTTGCCCGAACAATCAACAGCATATTGTGAATAATGCGTGTAGCGCATGTCCAGCAGGCCGGAAGGAGATTTCTGGTCAGTGCTGTGCCCTGACTGATAAGTTTGTCATTAATGGCGTATGTAGTACTTGTAATTATTATTCGATGAACTTTACGCATAATACGGGAGAACACGTATCTGTAAATACCACAGGGGCTAGTAATTTATCCTGTTTCGATGATATTTTTAATACTGCACTAAATGCACTTTATGGTGGTAAAGTTGCTAATTTGCAGCAGGGGCAAATCTGGAATTATAGTGGGAACCATGGTACCGCTGGTTGGTTTACTAGTCTGTTGTGGGAGGCAATGAAAAAGCATAATGATTTATCTAGTATATTCGATGTTGATTTTTTCGGGAATCCGCCGAAGGATGTCGTCTGGAAAACTCATCAAGCTGACAATAATAAAGCTAAAGAAGCAATTAATTGTACGGGTACATATACTGGTGTCACGGTGAATGGAGAGTGGCAGATAGGGGGAGCTTATGACAGGAGTTGGGCCGTTAGTGGTCAAGGTGGTGAAAATGGATGTAAGTCAGGTTCTTTGTACTTAGATAAGAATTGTAAGTTTGTTGATGCCGATACGGTGAGTGCAGCTAACAGATGCGGAACTATAGATTATACTGCTAAAATAGATACGCCTATATCGTTAGTGTGGGCTGAGAGTTACAAGTCCGAAGCTAGTACGTTAGTAAACTTCAAGCTTAATCCACACTCAGATTCTAACACTTGGTTGTGGCGAGGGTCAGAATCCTTACCACTATTAGTCTATGACCCAGAGCATAAGGGTGTGATTGATTCAGCTACGCAGCTGTTTGGAAGCTGGACTTTTGGTGGAAATGGGCTTGCTTCATTAATTGAAGGTAGCGAGAAGGGAACTCCTTGGAATGATGGCTACGAAGCTCTATCAAAGATGGATAAGGATCTTGACGGTAAGGTTTCAGGTTCTGAGCTTAAAGATCTAGGTCTTTGGTTTGATAAGAATCGTGATGGTATTTCACAGGCTGGAGAAGTGAAGACTTTATCTGAGGTCTCAGTAAATTCTCTATATTATAAAGCTGATAAGACTGAGAAGGGAGCCATCATAGCATCTAAGGGTTATGAGAGAGAAGTAGATGGTAATACTATTGTAGCAAGTTCTATGGATTGGTCTGAGAAGGAGCTAAAAGAGGATATTGGTATAATGCTTGAGAGTAAGCAGGTTGAACTTTCTGTGCCACTTAGTACAGATGAATTAATAGAGTCTGAATATGCGAAAGTGGATGCTCCGGAATTATACGGTATATGGAAGTGGATAATTAACGATAATTCAGGCGCTTCTAAAGGATCAGGTGTATTTGCATTTGATGAAACTGAAAAAGGAGTCGCAGGTGCTACGATAACTCAGCTTGGAGTATCGGGACTTTCAGAAGTAAGTAGCCGGATATTATTTACCCATTTTCTTGGATCAACATCTAAGAATGCGGAAGATTTAGTAGAGATTAAATTCTCATTTAAAGGTGAGAGTGGAGCTACTTTGAATAATACAGCTACTCTTTCTAAGGATGGTACTAAGTTGCTTGGTAAGACAGTTGTTACAGGCTCTAGCGTCTCTGCAACTGACAGCTTTGAGTATACTTGGAAAGCAGAGCGATTGACCGGTAAGAAATAAACAATAAGATTGAGGGTGCGAGATTTTACTTTCCTAGTAATTTTTTCGCACTCTCAATAAATTCGTCACTAACATCCTTACCAGCAAGCATACTTGCTACTGCCTGAAGTCTTTCTTCTTTTTCAAGTAGTTTAGCTCTAGAGAATGTTCTACCTGAGTTAACTTCTTTCTCAATTAAAATGTGAGTGTCAGCAAGAGATGCTACTTGAGCAGAGTGGGTAATTGCTAGAACTTGACCTATCTTAGAAATAGCCTTTAATTTTTCTCCTACTACTTCGGCAATATGACCACTTACGCCAACGTCAATTTCATCATAAACTTGCAAGAGAGCATCTTGTGCAGTGGGTGATACGCTTTTTAATACAAGTAGAACTCTAGAGATTTCTCCTCCGGATGCAACTTCATTTAAGGCGCGTTTTTTTTCTCCTGGGTTAGCTGTGAACATGAATTCAATCTTATCAGCACCATGTGAGGAAGATAGGTAAGCGTCTACCGTGACTTCAAACTGTGCTTTAATAAGGCCAACTTCCTTAAGTCCCGCTAGAACAGCTTTCTCTAATTTCTTTGCAATCTTTTTCCTCTCTTCTCTTAAGGTAGACTCCTTTGAGAGAAGAGCCTCTTTATATTTAATGATTTTTACTTCAATAAGTTTCTCATCAAATGCCCCACCTTCAAACTGGGCAAGCTCTTCACAGATCTTCTCAAAGTGAATTACCAACTCATCAGCAGACTTCTGATATTTCCTTTCTAGTCGCATTATCTCAGTTAAGCGCTCTTGAAGCTTATCGAACTTTCTTTCATCATGATCGATACTGCTAGCATAGTCATTGATGTTAATTCGTATTTCATCTAATTCAGTTCTAGTAGATTCTAGGAGGTCGAAGGTAGGCTGTAAGCTAGCATCATACCGAAGAGCTTGCTCAAGCCTCAATGAAAGTTTCCCGAACTTATCAAGTAAGGAAGTACCTGGAGAGCCTCCTTCTAGAGCTTCCATGCATTCATCTAGGCACTGTTTAATTTTATCCCCAGATTGTAATTTTAAAACCTCTGCCTCTAGGTCATCTCTTTCACCTGATTTTAGCTTTAATTTAGAAAGCTCCTCTTTTTCAGCTGTTAATCTAAATATCCTTGCTTCAAGAATTTCTCTTCTATTTTTAAGATCTTCAAGTAAATCTGTTTCTTTTTTCCATAAATGGAAAGCTTCTTTTGTTTCATTTAAGATCTGTTTATTAACGCCGAAGCTGTCCAGTATGATTCTATAGTTAGATCCACTAAGTAATGACTTTTGTTCATGTTGCCCAGTCATGGAAATAAGAGTTTCCATGAGTTGTCCTACTAAACCAGCGGTGCTAAGTGAACTATTGAGGTAGAATTTACTTCTACCGTTTGCATCAATAACTCTTTTAACTACTAATTCGTCTGAATCAATTAAATCAGAAAGTTCTTCCGATAGGTTCGTAAGAGTATCTTTAGTGGCCTGATTTAATATAAAAAGACCTTCAATAAATGCTTTATCAGTGCCAGTTCTGAGTAGCCCTGAGTTGGCCTTTTTCCCTTGTAACAGTTCTATGCTTTTTAGGATGATTGATTTCCCAGCGCCAGTTTCACCCGTTAGGACATTTAGTCCTTTTGAGAATTCTATTTCAAGTGAATCTATAATTGCGATATTCTGAATGCGTAGTGTCGAAAGCATAACTACTCTTGCCCCCATTTAAGCTTAGAACTAAGTACTTCAAAATACGATTTTGTGAGAGATTTTACAAATTTTACTTTATATGGGCTTTTAGAAATAGCTAACTCATTGGATTCAAAGAGAGGAGTGCCTTCTTGTCCATCCACGGTTAGGTGAACATTATCTGATAGGCGACCTATTTTTAAAGTGATTGTGGTATTTCCTGGGAGTACTAATGGCCTACTAGTTAAAGAGTGCGGACAAATTGGAGTTAGTAAAATTGCATCAACTTCTGGATGTACAATAGATCCGCCTGCTGCTAATGAATAGGCTGTAGAGCCGCTTGTGGTAGATACTATAATTCCATCTCCTCTAATGGAGGTAGCGTGCTTCTCATCAACCCTAACCTGAACCGAGAATATTCTAGCTAGTGCTTGCTTTGAAATTACAATATCGTTTATGGCGTAAAATGGTGGAATGTTATTGTTGTTTAAAAGTGTAGCAGATAGTAAATGTCTTTCATCTGAGGTGGTTTTCCGTTCTATATATGCATCAAGAGTTTGAAGAAGTTCACTCGGGGTTATTTCAGTAAGAAAACCTAGGGTTCCTAAATTTACCCCTATAATATCAAGCGGAGTTGTAAATGGTTTTCGGCAAGCACTGATTAAGGTTCCATCACCACCTAGAACGATTAAACATTGCGCATGATTACCTAAATCTTTTCTTGTGTATAATGAAAGACCATGAGGAAGAAAATCTTTGTAGCTTGTATGTGTTTCTTCATCTAAGACAAGAGTGATATTCTTATCTTTTACAAAATTAAGTATAGAAGTTAGAATCGCTGGAACTTGTGGGTGTTTAGGTTTCGCGAGAATTCCGATTGTTAAATTAGACATAATTTCTTCTTTATAAATATCGCTTATCTTTACCTTAAAAATATAAAGTCAGAAACTAATAGACTACTAAAATAGTGCGCTTATGAGAATTGTAAAACCGCATTAAATGTCATAGCATCATAAGAATTATGAGACTACCACTTATTATATTTCTATCTTGTTTGTCTTCTTGCTTTTCTCCTAGTTTAGGAGCTCATACGGTTAAGGGCAAGCTTTACGATGCTGAGACTCTTTTGCCTATTAAGGGAGTAGAGGTTCAATTGAAAATTACTAAACCTTTCCTTCAGGAAATTGTTAAAACCAATCAAGAGGGAGACTTTAGTATAGAATATAGCGGGGATGTCGTTCCACTTCCTGATTTATTCCTAGAACAATCGGACTTGCAGCAAGCCGAGAGAACCATAAAAGTTAATTTCACCCATCCAGAGTTTGTATCTGATGTGTACGAAGAACAAAGGCAATGCATGCCAGCGGTGCCAGCAGTGTTTGATGTAGGTGCTTTTTATCTACAAAGGAAAGAAGAATTTCTTAATAAGAAAGTTGCGTCGATAGATTAGATTTATTTTTTAGCTAATTCTTTATAGGTATTAATAAGTCTCTCTATCACTACTCTTGTATCTGCATGGGCTCTTAAGTTATTTAGCGCACTATCTGTCATTTCTTTTTGTAGGTTGCCAACAGTTAACGCCAATATGATTTTTTCAGCTAAGTCATCTTTCGAGCCTGGTTCGAATAGAAATCCAGTTTCGCCTTCTCTTATGATCTCTGGCACTCCGCCCACATAAGTTGATATTACTAGAAGTTTTGCCCGAATTGCTTCAAGTATAGACATAGGCATTGCCTCTGAAAGTGAAGACAAAATAAAGCCTTCACTCGCATTTAAAATTCTATTTACATCATTACGATGTCCTACAAACTTTATTTTATTCCCATGCTCACGTTTACTAGCTTCCTTTTCTAGATTACCTCTTCCAGGACCATCACCTACTATTATTAGATACTGGTCAACAGAAGTAATCTCTGTTGAATCGAGAAAGCCTTTTACCAATGTTAGTTGGTCTTTAACAGGACGAATGTTTGCAACATGTGTCCAGACAAATGAGTCATTGGGAATTTCTAGCTCCTCCCTGATATCTAGTCTATCTCTAGCATGCAAAACTGGATCTATTGGAGTTAGATCGATAGGGTTCGATAGTATTTCCATTTTTCTTGTATTAACACCACCTAAGAGAAGTGCATCATAGGTGTAGAGGGACACAGGAAAAATTTTCTTAGCAAATAAAGACATTAATCTTAATTTAATCCCGAGGTAGCTTTTTTTTGTAGTATGATGAATATCTCCATGTTCTGAGCAGACTAGTGGAACGCCTGTTAGTTTTGATACTATAGATGCATAAAAATTAGAATCTAGTAGGTGGGAGTGAATTACATCAAATTTTTCTTTCCTTACTAGATCTCTCAGAGCTCGGATTAGTGTAAAATCAATTTTGCCTTTACTAGTTGTAAGTAGATGTCTTTTTATCGATTTCTTATCTAGTTCTTCAGTTAAGTAGCCTTCTCTAAGCGTCGCAACATGTATTTCCACGCCCTTTTTTATTAGCTCGGAGCTAATATCCAATAGTACTTTTTCAGCTCCACCTGGCCCGCCAGTTTCAATAAATTGTAGTACTTTTAGCATATGTTTAGGTAGTTAATTATTTCTTTAAAAAAAGGTCCTGGATCATTTAATCTAAGGAGTTCAAGTTTAGTTTGTTTGTTAAAACAACAGAGGGCATTTTTAATAAAAAGGTTTTGAAGGTAGGAGAGGCCTTCTTGTTTAACTTTAATAATTGCATGATCTAGTGATCCAAGTTCCCATCTTAAGTTCTGATCTAGCTTGTAGTTAGAGAGTTGAACTTTATTTAAGTCAGTTTCAATTAATTTAGCTGGAAAGTTAACTCCGCAATCTATGGCTAGTTGTAAAGATCCCCAAAAGCGGGGATTAATTTCCATCAGGTAGGGGATATTATCCTCTCCTCTTTTAAATTCAACCATTGCCACACCTTCCCATTGAAGGTCTTTTAGTAGCCTCAGGGTGTCCTTGAATAATTTTTCATCCGTTTTAATGCTTTTACTGAGGACACTTACTCCCCCAGATGGTGGCTTTTCAAGTATGCGTTTATGTGAAAAGTTGGCAATGCATTCACCACCTTTAAGTAAGAAAAATAGACCTTCACCATCACCTGTAATTTGTTCTTGAGCTAGGAATTTAATGCCTTCTAATTGTGTGTTAGATAGAAAAGCTCTGGCTTCTTGAATATTGTTCACTAGGCCATTAGGTGCTTTAGTTAGTGATCCATTGAAATTTTTCTGAGAAGAGATTCTGGGTTTGAGAAAAAGGGGAAAGTGACAGTCTCTTAAGCTATCTAAATTCGATTCTATATCATTTTTCCCTGCGATCAATTTTTGAGTTCTTGGAACGTAGATATCGTGTTTTTTCGCAATTTCTAGGAGCTTCGCTTTGTCTTGTACTTTGTCGAATATGTCTTTTCCTACAAACGGGAAGTTCGTCAAAGTCCTAATTTGTTTTTCTTCCTGATATAGAACCTCTAGTGTGTGATCTGAAGTCGCAATAAGGAAGTCGTATTGATTAGATCTTAGCTTATTAAGGATATTGAGAAGGAAGTTGCTTTGATCCTCTTGTGGATTTGGATAGTTGAAATAACCCTTAGCATACCTACTTGAAGAGGATATAGAGGTAGTACTGCCAATTTCTCCAACTTCAACATTATGGCCAAGCATGCCAAGGCTTCTAGTGACCGCTAAGGCACTTCTTGTATTGCCATCTAAAAGAAGAATTTTTTTCATAATTTTATGGGATACTTTTGGTTAAAAAACTTCCCAAGATTTTGGTTATAGGCAGAGGAATTAATCTCCATGCTTTGATCGCAAGTTCAAATTTTTTGTTGTTTGGATTTACTTCTGGGATGGGAGATCCATCTGTATGATAGTACCAGTATAGAGGAAGAGGCTTTGCGCCCCATTGAGCTTTAAATTTATAAGTTCCACTATCTAGACTTGATCTACCAAAGTCAAAAGTTTTACATCCATCAAGAGTACATTGTCTAATTGTTTCCCAGTAGAGAAGCATATTCGGTGCGCTTTTACTGTGTTTCCTAAGAGCTGATGCCCAGGGAATTTCTACGTGGGCTCCTGTTCTGATAGTTATTCCTCCAGCTACTGGTGTGTCGCCGCTTCGAACAAGTGTAAGTCGAGATCGATCACCGAATGATCTAATTGTTTCTCTGAAAAGTTTTATAGGATACACGGGAGTGCCTAGGTTTCTCATTGTATCAGCGAAGACATTATAGAAGTCCTTAATATGGGAATCTTGGATGTCTTGACCTTTGTAGGATTCAGCGACGTAACCATCTTTTGTTGGTTTCCTGATTTGACTTCTCAGTTTAGGCGGGAAGGAGGAGAAAAGTTCTTCGGGATCATCTTTTAAATCAAGTATCATAGCAACTTTATGAGATTTTAAAGACAATTTATGTTTGGAAAGGATCTTGGGATCAATTTCCCTACGCATTCTTAGTTCTAAATATTTAACTTTTAAGTCGTAAGCAAGTTTTACTGCATGATCACATAATGCTAATTCATACTCTTCGGAATCTGCCAGTGCACCACCGCCATTCATGTAAGGTATGGATATTAAAGCTTTGCCAAAAAGGATACTTTTAATGAAAACAAGAGGAAGTGCTCCTCTAATTTCTTTGTTTTCTTTTAGGATTAAAAAGTATGGGGTATGACCAAAGACGTTTTTAATAATTTCAGACCAGCGCCAGTCGTAGGCATAATGAATTACTCCTTTTTTATTAAGGTAGTCTTGCCATTCGGTGTTGTTTGATCTACTTGCTTGAATTATATCGTACATTAGACTAGCCTTTTTAGCCCATCTATGGTCTTTCGTCTAGAAGTTAACTTCCTGTATTTTGAGCATTTTTAAGCTTTGTGGTAGATTTTTAGCTATGTCAAATTCTGAGTTTATAAATGGCCTTGCGTTGTCGATCGATGAAATTAAACATCGGGGTCTATACCGTGATTTATCCATATCGTCAGCTTCATTAGATTTTACTTCTAATGATTATTTAGGTTTAAGGACTATGTCTGGTGTGTCTAGCCTAGGGAGAGTTGTAGGGGCATCTGCTTCTCGGGTCCTTAGCGGGACTTCGGAGTCTCATTTTATGTTAGAGGAAGGTTTAGCAAGATATTTTGGCGTTAAATCAGCACTTCTTTTTGGTTCTGGATACCTAGCCAATTTAGGAACTTTGTCTGCTCTTATTTCTAGAAGAGATATAGTTCTGAGTGATAAGTTTTGCCATCGAAGTCTACTTGAGGGTGCTCATTTATCTTGCGCTGAACATAAGCGATTTCGCCATAATGATATGACTCATCTAGAGGACATACTTAGGACGACCTCTGTGAAAAGAAGTTCTGATCAGAGAATTTTTATAGTTACAGAGTCTGTGTTTAGTATGGACGGTGACTTAGCTCCACTAAGGGAAATGCAGAGTTTGTGTAAGAAGTATGAGGCTATGTTGATAGTTGATGAAGCTCATGCGCTCGGAGTATTTGGCGATAGTGGTAGGGGGCGATGTAGTGAGGAGGAAATAACTGGTGAGATGTTAGCGATACTTGGTACAGCAAGTAAATCTCTTTGTGGATATGGTGGGTTCTTTTTAGGCAATCAGATTGTTAAAGAATATTTGATCAACAAGTCATCTAGCTTTATCTATAGCACTGCACTTCCTCCAATTTTATGTGATTCTATTTTGGCTAATCTTAATTTCATAGAGACTCTTCCTAATTTAGGTAAGTCGGTTTTGGAAAATGCAGATTTTTTTCGAAGTGAATTAGCTAGGGCTGGGGCTTATGATTATTGTATCTTGTTACCTGAGTCTCGGAGCCAGATAGTTCCTCTTATTTTAGGAGATGAAAATAAAGTAATTCGACTAAGAGATTTATTAAAGCTTCAGGGTGTATCTATTGCCGTGATACGTCCACCTTCGGTGCCAGAAGGTACTTCTAGGATACGGTTCTCAATACGAGCTGATCATGAACGTGAAGATCTTCGAAGGCTAGCTTATCTAGTGGCGGAGTCTTTAAAAGGCCTTTAATATCAATGCTTTAATAATCGTGCTTAAGTTAGTTGCGGGGAAAGACAATATATTCTATTACCCCTAAATTAATTCTTATTGCGTCCTTAGCTCAGCTGGATAGAGCAACTGGCTTCGAACCAGTAGGTCGGGGGTTCGAGTCCCTCAGGGCGCACCATTATTTTCAAGATTTACTTTCAAGATTATTCTAAAGGCTAATATTCTGTATTAATTACGGTATGTTAGTGTGGTAGGTAGGTTACTGAGTCGGTTTTATTTATGGAATATTTACTTGAGGATATGCATACATCGTGATATTATCATATATGATAACATATTTAGCATTTCTTATTGTATATGATTAATACCAGCTATCTTACTTCGATTTTACTTAATCAGGAGCTTATTCAGCTTGCTTCTAATGTCAAGCTAGCGAGGAAAAGGAGGAAGATTACCCTTTTGGATATGGCCCAGAGGACATCAAGCTCAGTAGCGACAATTTCTC
>JBILFC010000262.1:0-4333 GCA_044351785.1 Bdellovibrionota bacterium | reverse complement strand
TTTTTTAGCTTCTTGTGGCATGGTGCCATCAGGCCTAATCCATTCACCGGTAAGATTTAAGCCTCTGCTGACTTCATCTTTAACCAGCTCCGCGTCATAAGCGACTCTCTTGTTTTCATTTGATAAGATGCTATAGGCATGACTTATTTCCTGAAATTTTTTAACGTCATCTGGTGGAAGTACGGCTTCTGTCCCAACTAAGATTTCATCAAAGAAATTTGAATCTGGATGATAGACCAAGGCAATTTCTTTAAATGCCTGTTTGATCTCTTCTGAACTTGCACCTTTCTCCAGGCCTAAAAGTTCATAATGATTTCTTTTTCTATCATCCATAAAAGCTACTAAGCGTTAGTTTCTTGTAATATTTGCATATTTGACTCTTTTTGGTACATCAGCGTCTTTACCGAGTCTGCGTTTCCTATCCTCTTCGTACTCAGTGAAGTTACCGTCAAACCAAACTACCTCACTATTTCCTTCAAAGGCTAATATGTGTGTTGCAACTCTATCTAAAAACCAGCGATCGTGACTGATGATAACGGCACAGCCTGCGAAATTCTCAAGACCCTCTTCAAGAGCACGTAAGGTATTGATATCTAAATCATTTGTTGGTTCATCGAGTAATATTACATTCGCACTTTGCTTTAAAAGTAAAGCAAGCTGAATTCTATTTCTTTCTCCGCCTGAGAGCATGCCAACTTTCTTTTGTTGGTCTCCTCCAGTGAAGTTAAAACGTGCCACATAGCCTCTAGCATTTACTTCCTGTCCGCCAAGATTTACAACTTCTTGACCTCCAGAGATTACATCATATACTGTCTTATCTCCATCTAGGGATAATCGAGATTGTTCCATGTAGCCAAGCGATACCGTTGGCCCAACTTTAAATTCTCCCGCATCAGGTTTAATCTCTCCCGACATAAGTTTAAATAGGGTCGTCTTCCCAGCTCCATTAGGACCAATAATTCCTACAATGCCTCCCGCTGGAAGAGAAAAGTTCAGGTTGGAATATAAAAGCTTATCGTCGTAGCTCATGCTTATTCCTTTTGCCTCAATAACTAGATCACCAAGTCTAGGTCCGGGTGGGATATAAATCTGAAGATCATTGGCAAGTTCATCCCTTTTCTGATTAAGAAGTTTTTCATAAGAAGTAATACGAGCTTTTGATTTAGCATGCCTTCCTTTAGGTGACATCCTAATCCATTCAAGTTCTCTTTGAAGAGTTTTTTGTCTTTTTTGCTCGCCTTTTTCTTCTAGTTCAAGGCGTTTTTCCTTTTGTTCAAGCCAAGATGAATAGTTACCTTTCCAAGGTATGCCATGCCCACGATCTAATTCTAATATCCAGCCAGCTACATTATCTAGGAAATATCTATCGTGCGTAACTGCGATAACAGTACCTTTATAATTCTGGAGATGCCTTTCCAGCCATTGAACTGATTCTGCATCAAGGTGATTTGTAGGCTCGTCTAATAAAAGAATATCAGGTTCCTTTAGGAGTAGTCTACATAGTGCTACTCTTCTGCGTTCCCCTCCGGAAAGAACAGAGATGCTTGCATCAGCTGGTGGACACCTGAGGGCTTCCATTGCATAGTTTAATTTATCATCAAGTGACCATGCATCAAGGACGTCAAGCTTCTCCATGACAGTAGCTTGCTTTTCTAATAATTTATCGAAAGCATCTCCTTCAGGCCCTTTTTCAATTTCTTCATTTATTCGGTTAAATTCGTTTAAAAGATCGACAGTTTCCTGCATTCCTTCTTCTACGATTTGTCTTACTGTTTTAGAATTATCTAGTTCAGGTTCTTGTTCAAGAAACCCGACTGAGTAACCTGGAGAAAGATGCGCTTCCCCGTTGAAATTCTTATCAACTCCTGCCATGATTCTTAAAAGGGAGCTCTTTCCAGATCCATTCAGTCCAAGCACTCCGATTTTCGCCCCATAAAAGTATGATAGACTAATGTCTTTGATAACAGTTTTACTAGGTGGGTGAACCTTAGATACCTTCATCATCGAATAGATGATAGTTTCTGACATGGCAGTCTCCTTGAATTTACGCTATAAATTGAGAATTAATATAAGTACTTAATATTGAATTAATCGGTTTTATGGAAGATGTAATAACTGAATTTTCTTTGAGAGGGGCATTAAATCATGCTCTTTTTCAGTTCGTTGCTATGGGTTTAACTATATTCATCATTCCTAAATTAAGAGTATCTAATATCTCGGGTGCGTTTATTATTTTGGGGGCCATCGCCCTAGTGAATTCTACAGTATGGGACGCGGGTTTGTTCTTAGGTGTGCCAGATAATTTATCCAGCCAGGCAATTCAGATTGTCGTCGTTAATGGATTAATTTTTTGGGTATTAGTTAAGGCGCTGCCGGGTATTGAATGCGATGGGATTCTACCTGCCTTAATCGCTCCAATTACTTTTGCTATAGTATCTTCTCTGCTTAGAGTTTATGCAAAAGATGTCGATTGGATAGAATTGATTGAAACGGGATTTGGCTACTTAATGTCATATCGAGATACAGTAAAGGGGGAATAAAGTGGCTAGAACTTATCAGGCAGATGATTATAGTGATGAAAGGATTAAATCTGAGCGTATTTTTGGAGCTGAGGCTTGCCGCCAAGTTTATGAGCTTAGACCTGATGATATAGTTAAGGCTTATGTGAGAAAAGGTGAAGAGGGGAGGTTTAAAGAATTGTTGGCTAATATGGCTAGAGATCGCCTTGGCTACAAGTTAATTCCTGAAGAAGAGCTTAGGAAAGTAGCTCAAACCGAGCATCATGAGGGCATCTGCATGCTTGTTAGGAAGCGGGAGAAGGTTGATTTAAATAGTTGGTTAGCAACTTTGGGTGAGTCAAAAGGGGTTCTCTTTCTGGATGGAGTGGATAATCCTCATAATATTGGAGGTATCCTTAGATCCGCGCATTACTTTGGTTTAACGCATGTTGTTCTTAATTCTAAAACTAATTACACACTTTCAGGATCACTAGCTAGGATTAGTGAGGGTGCAGTAGAGCATCAGTATATTTTACAAAATTTTGACCTCCTTACATTGCATAAAAAGCTTAGAGAAGAGGGCTTTAAATTTTTAATTAGTACAACCAGTAGTGATACAGGGATTCCTGAACTAGAGAAAATGCCTGAGAAATGGGTGTTGGTAGTTGGAAGTGAGGGGCAGGGGGTTAGTGAGGCAGTTATGAAAGTAGGTGACTTTGCAATTCATATCGAAGCCGGCTCTACTTTGCAAAGTTTAAATGTCTCTGTTGCAACAGGAATTCTTTTATATGAGTGCACTAAGGGGGCATAATGAGTAGCTACTCTTTAAATCATATTTTTAAAAATGGGGTCCTAGAGATCGAGATTTTCCATGATAAGGCTAACTGTTTAGCATTTGATTTGGTTAAGGAGTTTAGAAATTTGCTTCTTCAATATCAAGATCATGCTGATCTAAGACTACTTTATGTTAAGTCTAAAGGCGATAAAGTGTATTCTGCAGGAGCTAATTTAGCTGATTATAAGGCTTTTGGGACTGAGGAGAGAATCGCAGAATATCTTAGAGAAATAGGTCTCTTGTTGACTGATATTTTATACTATCCATGTGCAACCCTTACTTCTATTAGAGGTAAGGCAGTGGGTGGTGGGGTTGGATTAGTTTCTGCATTTGATTATTCCATAGGTGCGGAAGATAGTAGTTATAGGCTAAGTGAGATTAGTTTAGGAATTGCTCCATTAGTGATAAGCCCCTTTCTTCTGTTAAAAATGTCTCTAGCTAAGTTTAATGAGCTTAGTCTTTCAGGTGATTGGAAGAGTGCTAATTGGGCGTATAATGTTGGTTTGTTGAGTGAGGTGGTCGAGTTTAAAGATTTAGATAAAGTGGTGGAGGCTAGAATAGTTTCACTGTCAGCTAATGGCATAACACCGATTAAATGCTTGAAGGATAATGTCTTGCCTAATAAGGCAGAGTTTTTGAAGAGGTGCAGTGAGAATAGTACGTTGAATGCACCGTATGTGGTGAGGGCGATTGAGGAGGGGAGGATATAGGAATGGGGAAGGTTAAATATATTTGCTGCGTCTGTAATGAAAGTTTTGAAGTGGGCAATGGTTTTGTTACCTTAAATTTCCATAGTTATGGACCGTTGGTATTAAATGAAAAGGGAAATGGTTTTCTAGGTTCCTATATGAAAGCTGCTTGCCATGAAAGTTGTATTAAAGACTTAAATATGGATAGTACTGAAGAGCACTGTTCATGTTGTCACGACCTTATTAGCTCTGATTTTTCGGTTAAATCTTCTAAATTAGTTCTTTATGAATATAAGAAAAAGGGCTGGAGT
>JBILFC010000261.1:0-4343 GCA_044351785.1 Bdellovibrionota bacterium | reverse complement strand
TGGAAGTGCAATCTTTTGTCCCCAAGCCATTCTTAACAATCTCATAAAAGCTTCATTCGGCAAAGGATTTGGAGATGCGATATTAACTGCACCACATATTTGATCATTACCAATTAAAAACTTAATTGCGTTAATGAAGTCTATATAATGGATCCATGAGATATACTGTTCTCCTGATGCAGCAGTGCCACCAATCCCGCAACGAACGAGCCAAAGAAGATAATCAAAAATACCATCACGATCATGACTCATCGTCATCGCTGATCTAAGTATAACTTTCCGGGTCTTTGGCGTTTCAATTAATGAGAATTCTCCTTCCCAGGCCCGCGCAACATCGATACTGAATCGCCATTTATCCGGTGAACCAACTTCCGTACCACCTATAATCCCAGTGTACTCATCATTAGCAGCATCAAGTCTATGCGAATAAATAGTTGCAGTCCCAGCTTGAAGCCATACGGCTGGTGGCACCGAAAGTTTTTCCAAAGCCTTTCCTAAGATTCGGACAGAACGGCTTCTAGATGACCATATCTCACAACGATTTTTATAATTATAACGACAATTAACTATGCGGCCTGCTAAATTAATTAAAACATCAGCTCCTTCAAGATCATCTACCCAAGATCCTAAGGTCTCTCCGTCCCATTTTACCACGCGCCATGGTGCAGTCTGCTTATTACGACTAAAAACTACGACCTCATCCCCTTCTTGATGAAAATGCCTTGCTAAAAAAGTCCCGACCTGACCTGAACCACCAGCAATTACTATCTTCATATAACCTCTACTTCTTTAAAAATGACATAAGTGGTTTAAAAAAGGTTGATTGATCTAATTTCAATACAAGCTCTAGAAGTCTGTTACTCTTCTTACCAAGAGAATTAATGTCTAAAAGAAGTTTGTG
Organism: Bdellovibrionota bacterium; assembly: GCA_044351785.1. Classification (GTDB taxonomy): domain Bacteria; phylum Bdellovibrionota_C; class UBA2361; order SZUA-149; family DAOLCO01; genus JAIYCX01. Next base: position 3,442 of record JBILFC010000261.1, on the reverse strand, counting down.
AAAAGATTTAACCGCCGAGTCTTGTTTAGATGAATGCTCTATATCTTTCTGAAGTTGCTCCAACATTTTAATCATTGGATCTAACTCTCTCTTCTTTCGCTCAGCGACTATTCGCTGAGCCACTTCCCACATATTCTTTTCTGCATAGAAATATTCCTTACGTTCTCCAGCTCTATTTTCCCTAAATATAAGTCCCCAATTGATAAGTTCTCGTAAATTCATATTTGCATTTCCGCGAGAAATCTTAAGAGTTTCCATCACCTGCTCTGCGGTAAGCGCGTCTTCACTAGAGAGTAGAAGACCATGTACCTGTGCCATAGTGCGGTTAATTCCCCACTCTACCCCCACAGTTCCCCAAATTTGAATAAAACGGCTCCTAATATCTTCGATCTTCATGCCAACCTACTTTCCATACTTTCAGAATATATTGAAAGTATAAAACCATTATTAATATCAGTCAAGCAAAAGTTCTTTAATAATTTTTTTCTAGAACACCCATTCACCTACTTGGGTAGCTATATCCGGACACATACCATCATTAAGGTAAGAACTTTTCCTTCATAGCTTTTAATGGAAGAAATGCTTTCTCTACCGCCATTGTTTTAAGAGTCTCGTAATCATAAACTCCGGTTTTACCTGCGCTATCCACTATCCATACTCGGTCTTGTTCATCCACTCCAACTTTAGAGATGCGATTGGAAAATAAGCCCGCCTTTTCAGAGTCCTTAGGAGCTTCTTCTATAGAATATATTCTGTCTTCATCAATCCATGAAATACCATTAAAGAAAAAACCTGAACTCATCCACGTTCTGCCTCTTCTATCCCTAACAATAGATTCAATAGTAGGCTTATCAAGTCCTGTAGCATTTCCATAAAAAGCAAGATTAGACGAGGGAGATAAAATACCAAAGCCAACTGCACTTGCCATCAACAAATCACCTCCGGCAAAAGACAGGTTAGAAATTCCTAACACCCGAATCCCATTTGCTGGGCCAAAGCTTGCCCAAGCATCACCAACTCGAACGTGTAAAGGATGATAATCCTTGGTCTCATCTGGCGTTTTACCTTCAGATAACCGTGTTCCTACCCAAACATTGCCCCTTTGATCTTCCACTATATCAGATATAAAATCTTCCCTAAGCTCAGCGATATCAGGAACTTTATCCCAACTTTTCTCCCCACTGACGAATAATCCATTCTCAGTTCCTATATAGATCTTCTTATCCTTTAATAATAATAAACTTGTAATTTTAAGCTTTTCTAATTCTTCTGAAAGCTTAATCGTAGCTGTAGCACCTTGATTACTAAGTTTAAGCACTTTATCTGCATATACTAATGCAGATCCTGCATTATGCATAAATCCAATACCATTTGGACAGACCTGCTTACCATCTATAAATACATAATCCTTCTGATCGATACTAGCTGCGGATATCAAATGAGAATAGGAAGTAGAATTTAATAATTTTAAGTATGCATGGCATGCATTAGAAAATGTTTCTTCGATCTTCTGCTTATTTCTAATTTGATTAACTATGCCCAGTAATTTATCATAACTTACCGAGACTAACTCTCCATTTATTAATCCTATCAAGATGCTACTTTCAGTTCCAGCGGTAAGACTAGTAACCTTTCCACCTTCGAGAGAATCATCTACCATAACCTCATCTTTATAGACTAATCCTAGCCCTTTATCCGTTACAACAAAATATTTATCTTTTTCAACTTTTTCAATTTTGGACACAGAGAAGTTGGATGAAAACCTAGATATAAATTCGCCCTTTCTTGATATTCTAATTAATCCCCGAATGGTCCCAACTAATAAACTTTCGCCTTCATCTTTAACATGTAGAATTGGTTTCTCTGTAGCTAACGGGTCATAAAATTTACTAAAAGTCTTAGCGGGGAAACTTAAGGATAGCAAAGTTTGTGATGTTCCGAGTAATACTAATGCTGGGCTTAAGGTAGTTATAGAAGTAATGTTATACTTCTTACTATCTTGACTAGACATAAATTTTTTAAGTTGAGTATCCCAGATATAAATTCCCTTGCTAGCGACTAATATTCGCCCATCATGCTCGAGGATGGCATTAATTCTATCGCCTGAATATGCGGGGCCACCCTCAAAGACTGTCCACTTAACTCCATTGTATTCAAGTACCTCCCCGTTAATAAAACCTATCATTAAAGTATCAGCGCCCATTAGATAACTAGCCGTGATTAAAGGCATCTCTTTTTTAAACAGCGTTTTGTACATTTCCTTAGAAAGCAATACTTTCTCAGTATTATTTTCTAATGAAAATGACCTTACATCATTTGTCCCTATGACGATTAATTCTGACTCACTCACTTTATGAATTTCCACAGGAGTAAAATTAAATTGATGAAGCTTCTTGTATGCAGCAGATAAATTTAATTCTATATTTGGCAATATGCTGGGGGCTGTTTTCTTTTCTTCGGGCTGTGATTTATCGCCTAGTATTTCTTCATGACTAACTGCCTTACCTTCTTCAATATCATTGTCTTTAATATTTTCTTTTAATTCACTGGGATCTTCTGGAACAATCACCGAGCTTGAGTCATTAAACTCATCTAACATTGAATTCTTTTTCTCTTCTTCTTTAGAACAAGCGAAGAAACATAAAGAGAGCAGGACGAGTAAGGCCGTAAAAAAATTTTTGCTATTAGAAATGTCTAGTATTTTGATCATTTTATTTTCTTTGCTTGGTATTAACGTTATTACACTTTTATGAAAATTTATGCTCTGGAAAACTGCCTTAATACCTAATTATTTCATTGACATAGCACCCCGAAAAGATGTTCACTATACAAGAATTTGGCCCCCATTCCTTAAATTATTAGGGTATGGGGATATTTAGAACAATTGTTTTAGGAGAAACTTCATATGATGAAGAAACTTGCATTAGTAAGCACTTTAATCGCTCTACCACTTAGCGCATTTGCGGTAGATAACGTTGGTGGTTGTGGACTTGGATCAAAATTAATGGCCGGTAACCAAGGAATAGTTCCTCAAGTTATCGCAATTACAACTAACGGATCTTCTGGGAACCAAACATTTGGTATCTCTACTGGAACTTTAGGTTGTAGCCAGGACGGAGTTGTTCATTCTAACTGGAAGACAGCTAGCTTCATTAACTCTAACATGAATAGACTTGCAAAAGATATTTCTGTTGGACAAGGTGAATCAGTTGAAGCACTTTCAAGCCTACTATCAGTTGATTCAGCTGACCAAGAAGCTTTTAAAACAGCTTTAAAAGCTAACTTCAGTTCAATCTACACTTCATCAGAAGTTACAGCTGAAGACGTTGCTAAGAACATTCAAACAGTTCTTTCATCAAACGCTTCATTAGCTAAGTATGCAAGTTTAGTTTAATAAACTAAACCAAGACGCTAAAAAGGGTCCGAAAGGACCCTTTTTAGT
>JBILFC010000121.1:0-8518 GCA_044351785.1 Bdellovibrionota bacterium | reverse complement strand
GTGGGTGTTTTAAAAGTTCTTGAAAAAAATCGAGTTCCTATTCATTGTATTGCCGGGGCTAGTATGGGTTCGATTGTTGGTGCGGCATATGCGTCTGGAAATACAATTGAGGATTTGGAGAAAGTCCTTTCTACTACAAATTGGGATGAATTGTTTGGGGAGAATATCTCAAGGGAAACTCGCGCATTTCGCTTGAAACCTGGGAGGAATAGAGAGCTATACGGTGATGCTAAGTTGAGTTTTAAGGATGGAAAGTTGCAGTCTCCAACTGGTATCATCCAAGGTCAAAATATCCGCCCAATGTTTCAAGGGATTTTTGGAGACCTCCCTACTCCAGTTAATTTTGATAGCTTACCAGTGCCATTTCGGGCAATTACATCTGATGTTGAAACGGGAGAAAAATATGTTCCAGCGAGTGGAGACTTGGCGACAGTAGTGCGTGCAAGTATGTCTGTACCAGGTGCTTTTTCTCCGGTACGTATTGATGGCAAATTACTAGTTGATGGAGGGATTGCAGATAATCTTCCAGTTGATGTGGCCCTTGAGATGGGAGCGGATATTCTTATTGTAATAGATTTGTATAGTGAGTTATCAAAAGGTGAATCTCTTACTACTCCCTTAACAGTCTCTGGACAAATGGTTAATCTATTATTCCTTCAGAACTCTCGTGCATCTAGAGCACTCGTGCGTCCGCAGGACGTTTTGGTCGAGCCTAATGTAGCAGCCTATACCGCACTTCAGTTTGATAAAGGAGCAGAATTAATGAAAATTGGAGAAGATGCCGCAAATCAGGTGCTTCCAGCGATTCAAAAACTTTCTATATCAGAAGAAGAATACCAAAAATATAGCGTTGCCCGTACTGCTAAGAAAACTTTTTCAAAACCACTAGATTTCGTGCGAATAAAAGGTGAGTCGCATATGTCGCCAGAGCGACTGGCAAAAGAATTTAGATTAAAAGAGGGAGATTTGTTTAACCGAGAAGTTATGGGAGAGGATATTCAGAATCTTTACCAAAGTGGATATTTTCAATCAGTACAATATTCTTTAATAAAAGATGGGGATAAGGATGGGCTTGAGGTTGATGTTAAGCAAAAGGAGTGGCTTGATAATTTTGTTAGATTAGGTTTTGCGCTTCAAGATGACTTTGCGGGTAATGACGGATTTAGATTGGGTTTTGCCTATCGAATGAATACTAAAATAACTAAAGATGGTTATCACGAAGTTCAAGCTGAAATTGGGATTATTCCTAAAATTTCTTATGAGCTTTATCAGCCAATTGGAGATGAGAGCCCTTATTTTATAAACCCAACTATCGGCTTTGGGCGCAGTCAAATTATTTTAAGAGATGGCAGTGAACAGATAGCAGAGTATTTTCGTTCTGAGACCTTTGGATCTTTTAATTTAGGTAGGAAGCTTGGTACTGTAGGGGAGGCTTATGTAGGGGCAACTAGATCTTTTGGAAAGTTATCACGAAACGTAGGTGATCCGGTTCTTCCTGAGTTTGACTATGACGTTGGTGAACTAAGTACTGGAATTTCGGTTGATACCTTAGACCGGGCTGATTTTGCTACAACTGGATTCTTGTTTAGCCCTAGGTTTAGACAATCTATCGATACCCTTGGAGCAAGTGATAATTTCAGTGATGTATCTGGTACTGCTACATTGCCATATACTTTTGATAGAAACACAATCGCGTTACGAGTAGATGGTGCAAACACCTTTGGCGAAAGGCCAGTTGAAAGATCTTATGCAATAGGTGGTTTTGGGTCAGTGTCAGGGTTTGCCCAGAATTCTTTGATTGCTTCTGACTATTTAATGACTCAAGTTGTAGGCTTTAGAAGATTCTCCGAAGTTGCAAATCCACTTTTCAATCTTGCATTTTTTCTGGGAGCAACCGCCGAAGTTACTAATATTAGTAATGACAGTGCGAAGCTTAAGGATGAAGGACTTATTACATCTGGATCTTTAATAGCTGGTGGAGATACACCGATAGTGCCAGTTTATTTTGGAGTGGGTCTTGCGGATACTGGGGACAAGGCAGTTTATTTTTCAGTAGGTAGGCTAGGGCGTTCAGGGCGTAATAATTAGAGACTTATTGTTGTTTGTATGTAAGACTGGGCTCCCATTATCAGAGTATTAAAAGCTATTTTTAAGGTATTATGAAGAGATTTGTTTTCAATCAGATGGCAAAAAAAGCTGTTCTAGCATTATGCGCGACAGAATTATTATTTGTTAGTGCCTGTGCTCTTAAAGACAGAGTAGTCGATGTCAATAATACCTTTCTTGAAGACGTTGATATTAAGCAGAAAATTGAAAATCTTCCTTTTCAACATTCTTGGAGAAATCCTAATTTTACAAAGACTGGCTTTACTTCAATATACTACAAACCAATCCGCGTTGACTTAATTGATAAAGGGCAGTGGGAAAGGAGTGCTAGTACTTTAATAAGGTCTGAGCAAGGTTACATTGAGAAGGCTCAAGAAATAGCAGACTATTTTCACGTAGAATTAATCGATAAAACACGTGACTTTAAGCCTAAGAAATTCTTGGTGCTAAAAGAACCTAATCGAAAGTCAGTTGTAGTTGAAATTGTTTTGACTGAAATCGAGTTCTCCCATCCACTCGCTAGGGCTGCATCACTTGCTGCTCCTGTTCCAGGCACTGGCCCGGCATTAACGGCTATTACTGATCCCCATGTAGCGTTTGCAGCGCGAATTACGGATGCCGAGACCGGAGCATTAATAGCAACTATTGCAGATCGGAAGTTTGGACTAGCTAGGATTATAGATCTGAACAAGTTAACTGTTTCTTCCTCTGCTAGAGAAGTTACCTCTCTCTGGGCACAATCAATTGCAGAGACCTTGCAAGGAAGAGGCTTAACCGAAGTTAGTGAAAAACGTTTGGATTGGAAGCTTTGGTAAAAGTTTGTTTTTTGGCCTGATGTAAAGATTATGCATAAATTTTTATCCGTTTTATTATTTGTTGTGCCTTCAATCGTTTTAGCAGAGCCCTCAGAGTGGGTGAAAGTTAAAGTAGGTGGATTTGAACAAACTGTGGAAAATAAGTCTCGTCCATCCGCATCAGCACCAGAAGGTATGGTTTGGATTCCAGGTGGAGAGTTTTCAATGGGAATGCTTGATCCAACTAAGGGTGTTTGCGGAGGCAAAGATCCAATGAATGCAGCGCGTCCGATACATCGCGTATATGTTGATGGTTTTTGGATGGATAAGACAGAAGTTACAAATAAACAGTTTGCAGAATTTGTAAAGGCTACTGGCTACGTAACTGTTGCTGAGACTAAACCAACGAAGGAAGAATTTCCAACTGCACCTGAAGAAAACCTTGTTGCGGGATCTGTAATCTATTCACCCACAGATAAAAAAGTTCCACTCGATAATCATTACCAGTGGTGGGCTTATGTTAATGGAACAAATTGGAGGCACCCAACAGGACCAGATAGCGATATTAAGGCAAGAGATAATTACCCTGTTGTTCATATTGCCTATGAAGATGCTGTAGCTTATGCGAAGTGGGCGGGGAAGCGCTTAGCTACGGAAGCAGAATGGGAATTTGCTGCACGAGGTGGATTAACTGGTAAACTTTATCCTTGGGGGGATGAATTGAATCCTAAGAAAAAATGGTATGCTAATATTTTTCAAGGAGAGTTTCCTTTAAAAGGAAAAGACACGGGTGCTGATGGTTTCGTCGGCATTGCACCAGTTGCTCAATATAAAGCCAATGGTTATGGATTGTATGATGTCGCAGGGAACGTTTGGGAATGGGTTAGTGATTGGTATAGGGCGGATTATTATCAGACATTGGCCAAATCAGGGGCTGTAAGTAGGAATCCACAAGGTCCAGAATATTCTATAGACGAGGAAGAGCCCACAGAAAAAAAGCGTGTACATCGCGGTGGCTCATTTCTTTGCACCGATCAGTATTGTACTCGTTACATGGTGGGAAGTCGTGGCAGAGGTGAGGTACGATCTGCTAGTAATCACGTAGGCTTTCGTTGTATAAAAGCTCCCTAATAGTTCTGCTAAAAAATACAGCAACTAGTATAGCGGAAATCTAAATCTGCCAAAGGTTTACTGCATTAATAATTAGACATTGTTTAGCGTGGTAATGTGCTCTTTGTAGTTGCAATATTAAAATTAAATCGATATTCTCCTGCACAAATGAATCTGGAGATTGTTAGCGGATTTAGTTTGCGTTGTGGAGATCTACATTAAATAGGAAGGAAAAACTTTTATGTCTAAAGACAATAGATACTATCGGAGTTTCATAACTCTGTCGACAGTCGGTGTAACGTTCTTAAGCGGAATCACATCGGTGCTTGGAGCAGACTCTGCTACAAGTTCAGGGCCAGCAAAAAAACCGAACATTTTAGTAATCTGGGGCGACGATATTGGTACTCAGAACATTAGCTATAATAATCGCGGTATGATGGGCTACAAAACGCCGAACATCGACCGCATTGCAAAAGAAGGCGTTGCATTTACAGATTACTACGCGCAGCAGAGTTGTACTGCGGGTCGTGCAGCTTTCATTGGAGGGACAGTTCCACTTCGTAACGGGATGACTAAGGTAGGACTACCTGGTGCAAAAGAAGGTTGGCAGAAGACTGATGTGACAATGGCCACTGTTCTTAAAAGTCAGGGCTATGCAACTGGGCAGTTTGGTAAGAATCACGAAGGTGATCTTGATGAACATCTGCCGACGATGCATGGGTTCGATGAGTTTCTAGGAAATCTTTATCACCTAAACGCACAAGAAGAACCAGAGAATCTTGATTATCCAAAGAACCCTGAATTCCTAAAAAAATTTGGACCACGTGGGGTTATAAAATCTAAAGCAGATGGTAAGGGCGGTCAAACTGTTGAAGATACTGGTCCTCTGACTAAAAAACGGATGGAAACTATCGATGACGAAACAGTTGCAGCTGCGAAAGAGTTTATTACTAGTCAAGCTAAAGCGGGCAAGCCCTTCTTTTGTTGGTGGAATGGCACACGTATGCACTTTCGTACACACGTAAAAGCTGAACATCGTGGTATTTCAGGTCAAGATGAGTACAGTGATGGTATGGTAGAGCACGATATGCACGTAGGTGAGTTACTTAAAGTAATCGATGATCTTGGACTAGCCAATGATACGATCGTGCAATACTCAACGGACAACGGGCCACACTACAATTCATGGCCTGATGCTGGTACGACACCGTTTCGTAGTGAGAAGAATACAAATTGGGAAGGAGCATATCGCGTCCCAGCATTTATTCGTTATCCAGGACACTTTCCGGCTGGCACAACTCTTAATGGTATAGTTTCGCATGAGGATTGGCTGCCAACTTTCGCAGCTCTTGCTGGAGCACCGGACATTAAGGAGAAGCTACTTAAAGGTACTCTGCTAAATGGTCGTACTTACAAAAATCATATTGATGGTTACAATCAGCTTGATTACCTAAGCGGCAAAACAAATGATTCTGCGCGTAATGAGTTTATTTATGTAAATGATATTGGCGAAATTGTCGCGGTCCGCAATCAGGACTGGAAAGTTACGTTTATGGAGAATAGGTCTGAGAAGTTGGCTCTGTGGCGCGAACCGTTTGTTGAATTACGAGCTCCATTGCTGTTCAATCTACGTCGCGATCCTTTCGAGAAGGCTCAGCACAATTCGAACACATATGAGGACTGGTATATAGACCATGTTTACATTATTGTACCGAGTGTTGCGCAGGTGGCTAAGTTCCTAATGACATTCAAGGACTTTCCGCCAAGCCAGACAGCAGGTTCTTTCAATCTGACAAAGATGCAAAAGCAGATTGAGGAAATGGGTAAGAGCAATAAATAAGGTAAACTTAAATTACCAAACGTCCCTCAGAGTTCTGAGGGACGTTTTTTCAAGCTGAGAACTGTATTTAGGAATGAGGAATATGAAAAGCATGATTGCTATACAATTGAGAAAATGTCATCTCCTTCGTATAGGATTTTCTATCGCGTTACTCCTAACTACTATAGCAAGAGCCCAAGGCCCCTCGACAGGGCTCGGGACAGGCCCCTCGACAGGGCTCGGGACAGGCCCCTCGACTGCGCTCGGGGCAGGCCCGCTGCCTTCGTGGAATGAAGGTGCGACTAAACAATCAATTGTAACTTTCGTAGAGAAAATCACAGAACTTGGCTCGCCAGATTTCGTTCCAGAGCCTGAACGCATAGCGGTATTTGATAATGATGGCACACTTTGGTCTGAACAACCGATGCCTGTTCAGTTTTACTTTGCCGTTGACCGCGTAAAGGCGCTAAGCCCTCAGCATCCAGAATGGAAAACTAAGGAACCGTTTGCTTCATTGCTCAAGGGCGACGTGAAGACTGCCCTTGCAGGTGGGGAACATGCGCTGTTGGAGTTAATTATGGGGACTCATGCTGGGATGACAACCGATGAGTTCTCACAAATCGTTTATGATTGGATTGAAAACGCAAAGCATCCTACAACTGGCAAGCGCTTTGTGGATATGACTTATCAGCCAATGCTTGAAGTTCTCGCATATCTTCGTGAAAACGGCTTCAGAACTTATATCGTTTCTGGCGGTGGTATTGAGTTTATGCGCCCCTGGGCAGAAAAGGCTTATGGTATTCCGCCAGAGCAAGTTGTTGGTAGTAGTATCAAAACAAAGTTTGAATTACGCAGCGGAAAGCCTGTGCTAGTGCGTTTACCAGAGTTGAATTTCATTGACGACAAGGGTGGCAAACCTGTTGGCATTAATCACCACATCGGTCGCAGGCCGATTATGGCTTTTGGTAATTCAGATGGTGACCAGCAAATGTTAGAGTACACACAGGGCGGAATAGGAAAACGCTTTGAGCTTTTAGTATTACATGATGACGCTGAGCGCGAGTTTGCATACGGCCCAGCTCGCGGACTTCCAAATGTTAAGCTCGGTTACTTTACACCAGCACTTGAGGATCATGCAAAAAAAGATGGCTGGACTGTTGTTAGTATGAAAGATGATTGGAAAAAAGTTTTTAAATTTGATAAATAATTAAGAAAGAGAAACCTATGATTAAGCTATTTTTATGGCTTTTTATTTTAATTTTCACTTCCCCTCTTATAGCGGAAGATTCAGAAGATCTTGCACAAAAGCTAGCAAATCCTGTAGCGGCACTTATTAGTGTTCCACTACAATATAACTATGACGAAAACTATGGACCTGAACATAAGGGTTCAAAAAGTTATATAAATGTACAGCCTGTCATTCCAATCTCACTAACTGAGGATTATAATTTAATTTCACGCACCATCCTTCCATTAGTAAGCAATAATGATGTTCCTCTCGGAAAAAATGATACGGGCACAGGTGATATAGTGCAGAGTCTTTTCTTTTCCCCAAAAAAGCCAACATCCGACGGATTAATCTGGGGCCTTGGCCCAGTTCTATTAATCCCAACTGCCTCTGAGTATTTTCTTGGTGGAGACAAATGGGGAGTTGGACCGACTTTTGTTGGACTAATGCAAGAAGGTCCGTGGACTTTTGGTTTGCTGGCAAATCATATTTGGTCTTATGCCGGAGATAATGACCGTAAGGATGTTAATGCTACATTCTTACAACCTTTTGTAAGCTATATAACAAAAACAAAAACTACCTTTACGCTTAATACTGAAACTACGTACGACTGGGAAAGTGATGAAGCATCCGTTCCTTTAAATGCAATAGTCAGTCAGCTTCTAAAAATTGGAAATCAGCCAATTCAAATAGGCGTAGGTCCGCGTTACTGGCTAAATTCTCCTGATGGTGGACCGGAATATTGGGGTGTTAGAGCAGTTTTTACAATTCTTTTTCCTAAGTAATTCGAGTGCGAGATAGTCATAATAAAAAATTAATAGAGGAATCAGATTATTAAAATATTACGTAAACTTTTTAATTTTTTAAAGATATTCTTCTTTTATCTTCTTATTTTGCTTGTCGCCCTTTATGCTGTTGGAGCAATATCTTTTTGCTCAGAACTTTCCCCAGGGTTTAGAAAAGTACTAAGCATTTTCGCTTTTATTGGTATTCTACCTCCTTTTATATTTAGTAATACAAGGAAACGTGGATTTCTTTTTGCCTCGCCGGTATTGTTGATTGTCTATGGCTGGTATTTTTCACTTGAGCCAAAAATGGATGCACCATGGAGTAAGGATGTCGCAGTGCTTCCTTCTGCTGAAATTCAGGGAGATATTGTAACAGTAAAAAATATACGTAATTTTAATTATCGAAGTGATGCTGATTTTGACGTAGCTTATTATGATAAGGTCTATGATTTAAGTAAACTTAAAACCACAGATGTTTTCCTCTCTTATTGGGGTACAAGCTCCATTGCGCATACGATTATGAGTTTTGGTTTTGAAAATGGAGATCAGCTAGCAGTCTCCATCGAAACACGAAAGGAAGTGGGAGAGGAGTATTCCGCAGTCCAAGGTTTTTTTAATAAATTTGAACGTATATATGTCTTAGCAGATGAAAGAGATGTCATTGGTGTTCGGG
>JBILFC010000293.1:0-3623 GCA_044351785.1 Bdellovibrionota bacterium | reverse complement strand
AATCATCGAAATGAAGATGTATATTTATATCGCCTAAGACCTGGACCTGAAGAGAGTCGTAAAATTCTAATGGGCTTTATGAATACGGTAAATGATATAAGAGCGAAACCACAGTTTTATAATGCACTTACTAAAAATTGTACTACAAGTTTTTTGCCATATATAAATGCAGTATATTCACTTAAATTTAATTGGGCGATGATTGCTAATGGTTACCTTGATAGATGGCGTTACGATGAGGGTGTTTGGGGTTTTGAATTACCATTTGAAGAATTCCGTAAACAAAGTCATATCAACGAGAAAGTGAAAGCAGCAGGGAATTCCTTAGAGTTTTCAAGCCAAATTCGTGACGGTCTGCCATCAATTAAATATATAGAATCACATAGAATGGTTGCTAAATAGTTTTCACTATTTAGCTAAGTGTTTTTTGTGCCTCATTGTACTTTATTTAGATTAGATGTTAGGATTTTTATCGTTAATTTAAGTAGATAAACTTATATCAATATTTTTTAATAACTATGCAAAGGAAAATTTAATGTGCACTATTAAGCCTATCTTCTCAACTATTCTTTTTATTGGATTTCTGTCTTTAGTTAGTTGTGCGGAAAAACAAGCACCTCACGTTGGAGATACTATTACTCAAGCTGAGACGGAAGATGGAGCAATTAAAGTTACTCAAGCTGACAGTCGCAGTGTTCTTGAGAATGGCAAGATCGCTGGAGCTGACGTTACACTTATTGAAGCAGAAGCTACAGTTGATAAAATAGACAAAAAAAGTCGTGTTGTAAGAATAAAGACTTCAAGTGGCGATTTTAATGAATTGACCGTTGGGCCTGAAGTTCGAAATTTTAGTCAGATTAAAATAGGCGATAAAATAAAAGTGGAATATTTACTGTCGGTAGCATTTGAAGTTCGAAAGCCAACAGAGGAAGAAATTGTGGCGGATGGAACTACTAGCGAAGTTGTAGCAAGAGCTAAATTAGGCGAGAAGCCCGCAGGGGGAGTGGGGCAAGGTATTATTAATATTGCAAAAGTAGAATCTATAGATAAGGTAGCTCAAACTGTCACGCTGAGAGAGGTTTCTTCAGACTTACTAAGTCAAGTTAAAGCTAAGTATCCTGAAAATCTTTCATATATAAAAGTCGGCGATTCCATAGTTATTAAAACTGTGGAAGCTCTTGCTATTGGTATTGAAAAGGTAAAATAAGAAAATAATTTAGAATTAAAAAGGGATTTGTTTATGAAAAAAAAGAACTTGTTAATTAGTTTGACTTTAGCAGTAAGTGCTTGTTCCGCCTCTGATCCCGTAGGTTCTACGGTAGGTAACACAGCTAATGCTGTAGGCTACGTTGGTGAAACTGTAGGTAGTACTGTTAAGGGAGTAGGACAGACTATTGGACATACGGCTTCAAGAGTTAGCGGTAACATTGATTTAGAGAAGGCGAGAGAAGAAGTTGATTATAAAGTAGCTAGTGCGATAGATCGATTATTCAAATTAGATGCTAAAGCCAAAGCACTCTATGACATTAGTTATGGCTACGCTGTTTTCGATAATCGAAAATCATCATTTCTTATTAGCTTAGGAAATGGTGGTGGTGTTGCTGTTTCAAAAAGCAATGGACAGCGTACTTACATGAGAATGTTTACGGGTGGTGTAAATCTTGGGGCAGGCGTTCAATTCTATCAAAACGTTTTTCTTTTCGAGACCAAACGGTCTTTTGATAATTTCGTAAACTCTGGTTGGGAAGCTGGTACTTCTGCCAATGCAAATTTTGGCCGAGACGCACTTGATGCGCAAGTTCGATTCGTAAACGGAATGGCATTATTTCAATTAGCAGAGACTGGAATTAATTTATCAGCCGATGTTACAGGGACTAAGTATTGGAAGGATGATAAATTAAATAAATAATGGTGTAATTATTTAAAAAGATTTTGTGGGGGACTACTTTGTCAAAAGCAGTCCCCTTAAGTTTAAGGGGTATTTATGAGATAGCCCAGGCTTGTTATCTATACATATTCAGAATTTAAGAACTTAAAAGCCAATCCTGCTATTAACCCGCCAGCAAGATCTGCCACAATATGAATCCAGATATCTGAATAATTTACAAGATTCATCATCGCAACGCCAACGGCAACCGCAGGATTAAAAGCCCCACCTGAAATTGCTCCAGCAGAAAAAGCGCCGACCATAACGGTCATGCCGATTGCAACACCATAAAAAGAATTGCCAGACGTTCCCTTGGCTGTAGCCGAATTTAGCACAACATAAGCTAAGGCAAACGTAAAAAGAAACTCTGCAACGAATGCAGCAGGCACATTAGCTATTTGCATGGGCAGGCCAGTTTTTCCGACAAGAAAAACTGCAACCATTGAGGCGGCTATAGCAGCTACAACTTGAGATCCCCAATAGGGCAAAACATCTTTAGCATCACAACGCCCTCTAATAAAAACTGCTAATGTAACAGCCGGATTAAAATGCCCCCCAGAAACATGCCCTCCTGCATAAACCATAACCATTAACGCCGCACCTATAGCTAAGGGAGGAATAACCCCAGCTGCCCCAGGAATAACAGTACAACCAATAGTAAGTACTAAAAAGAAAGTACCAATAAATTCCGCAATGTATTTTTTCATAATTTGTATATATATATAATTGTTCAATCATTATTATTAATAGTAAAAAGCACTAATTTCAGCATATAATTAATCTAAATCCGCGCTTGTTGTGAAATTATATTAAAAAGTGATAACAATCAAATATTGTAAAAATTATTATACTGTAAAATTATATGAAAGTGACTGTTCAAAGAATTCTTAGCTTTATTGTCGTAGCCTTTATTTTTTGCATGGCAGATCCTGTCGCAGTTAATGCTGAAGATAGCACCTTTAGTAACAAATCTTCTACAACCGATGGAGCTGGAACTGATAAAGAAATCGCGGAGGATCAAGATGGTCATTCCTTTTTAGTAGGAACTCTTTTATATATTCCAAATAGAGTACTCGATATTTTAGATATAATTAGGTTACGTGTTCGAGTAGGACCAGGGATAGCAGTTGGTGTTAGGGCAACGAAAGTAGCTCAAGCATATCTTGGAACATACGCCTCAGTATATGCCGGACTTCCGGGTCCAAGATTAAGAAGCTTTCCAAAATCTCCAATTGGTCTTGAAAGCAACAATGGAGTATCCCTCAGCGTAGTTGACGCCACCGTAGGTGGAGGAATTGGACCAGATTATTCTCCAACTGAGTTTGGTGCAGGACTTCATCTTGGTATTATCGGATTTGATTTTGGAATTGATCCGCTTGAAATTGTTGATTTTGCAACGGGGATATTGACGATTGATGTTAGAGAAGATGATCTTTAAGTAAAGTAGAGCATTCTGGTCCTTCTAGGGTTTGGTTAGCTGACCCTCCCTAACGATAGCAGCTACTTTTTGTTCAGCGCGTTTCATGCCAGCTAGTAGCTCCTTTGCACCGGCTCTTTGCAATAATATAGATAGCGCCGGCTGCAGGCGTGGGGACAGAGGGAACAAAAATTGTAGACAGATTGTCACCGCAATCCTCGTCCAAAAAAACTCGTAAGGCATACCCATATAATATAGGTATTGTCAGGGAAGGGTGTT
>JBILFC010000226.1:0-5130 GCA_044351785.1 Bdellovibrionota bacterium | reverse complement strand
TTTAATTCCCTCTTTATCTTTTACTTCATCGAGAAAACTATCTATGGAATAAATTATCCCTGCGCCTTGAGAGATCAATCTATTTGTCCCCTTACTAAGACTTGAATCTATAGGACCAGGAACTGCATATACATCCCTGCCCTGCTCACTGGCTAGCCTAGAAGTAATTAGGCTACCACTTCTCTCTTCCGCCTCAACCACTACAACTGCCGAACTCAGTGCACTAATAATACGATTACGTCTCGGGAATAAATGAACTCTTGCAGGCTCCCTAAGTCCATATTCACTGATTATTAATCCACCAGCTTGTACAATATCTTCTGCTACTTGTATGTTCGTTCGTGGGTGCATCTGCAACAAGCCCGAACCTAAAACTGCGATAGTTGGAACCAGTGCTGTTCCCCGAATTGATCCTTCATGCGCTCTTTTATCTATACCTAAAGCTAAACCACTCACTACAGTAATACCTAAATTTGACAATCCCGTAGCAAGACCCTTTGTCACGGATTCACCATATATACTAGACTTTCTAGCTCCAACAATGCCATAGCATTTTGTTACATTCTGAAAAGGATTACTGACTACAGATGACTTAGCCATCACAAATATAAGAATTGGTGGGTCATCAATTGTAGTAAGCCTACTTGGATAGTGTTCATCAAGGATTGAAATACATGAAATGCCTAAATCATTAGCCTCCCTAATCTCATCTGCTGCCCTTTGCCAAAAGTTATCTGATGGAACTGGCACCTTACTAAGAAACTCCTCCTTGCTAAATTCCTGTTCTGCATATGCCTTCACAATCATGCAAAGCTTGGTGCTAAAAAACCTAGATTCTAAACTCCAAGCATGGAATAACACTGTTAAGTCGCTATATTCACTCATATTTAACTATTTACTCTTAAAGATTTTTTAATTATGATCCGATTCTACAATTGCAATATTGTAAGAACCCTTTTTAGGGTTATCGTAGAAAATGCTAGCCTAAACCAAATATAGATGGAGAATTTTTCAATTATTATTTCCAACTATCAAAAGGACGTCTGCTCCTCTTCTCACGCTTTTGCTGAGAACCTACAAATTGTCCTAAATATTTCAGACGAGGACGCTAGACAAATTGCAGGCACCCTTCCTAACGAAATCAGCTCCGGACTCACAGAAGCAGAGGCAAAGAAATTAGCAGGGATTCTAGAAGCCTTTGGAGCAGTAGTTATACTTAAGGAAGGGAATTCCAAGGATGACGTTGCAGAACCAAATCAAGAAACAGACGAAATAGATTTTACTGGCTTAATTTCAGAATCCAGCCCAGTTAAAAATGAAAATTCCATGATGCTCTTTGACATTGAAGAAGATGATGATGAAATCGCTAGCGGAGACTCATTGTTCATTGAGAAACTAGATACGCCTATAAAAAATGATACCGTACTTGAAGAAATAAAACCTGCGCCTACAATATCAATTGCCATAGAACAACCTAAGAAAGAAGAAATAACTTCTTTAGTTGCTAATCAAACCGAAAAAGTTGAAACAATAAGTGAGATAAAACAGCCAGAAATACCTACCTTAGTTGCATCAAGCCCCTTTCTTAAGAAAAAAAGAAAACTTGAAATTAATCTCTCTAAACAGCTAATTCCGACTCTAGGAATTATTTCCATACTACTTGCTGGAGTGTATTATTTAAGCACTTCAAAGGAACCACAAGAAGACAACTTAAAAATAAAAGTAGATTCTGAACTTATTAAAACCATATTAAACCAAAGTAATGGGGCAAAAAATAAACAAGTTGAAGAAAAGAAGACAGAAAACAATTACCACGAAGGAACCCTTGATACTACCAATCACAAAATTAATGTTCAGGTAAACCAATCTGGATCGCAAATTGAATTTCTTAAAATCAGTCTTGAAAATCTTACCAACAAACAAACTACTGAAATTGAGTTCATTGATAATAAATTCTTACCGCATTTGAGCTCCCTAGAAATTGATTTAAAAAATATAGACGGACTTTCAAAAAGCGATACAATTGTCACGAAAGGTACCGCTAGAGTATTCTATATACTAAAGAATAATACACAAAAAAATGTGCTTGAAATCTCAATTGGCATCAAAGATAATCCAAGAACATTAATAATCTCTTCCTCTGAAGAGGTATTATTGGACGAAACTTTTACGCCTACTCCACAAGTATCCCTAGATTTAAGCAATGATAAGTTATCATTTAATCCTTTTAAAATTCTTATTCCACTAAACAGCGCTCAATTAGTAATACCTAAACGAGTCATAATATCCGACTCAGATGTGAAAGACACTGCTTCGGATGGAAAAGACAAAAAAGAAGCGAAAAAAAAGAAAAAGGCTGAAAAGAAGGTAGTAGACGAATAGCTCGTTTAGAGGTATTTTAGTCCTATATGAGCAATATAAGCATTCTTCGAGAAATCATTCCACCTGACTTAAAGGGAGTTACTGAACTGCATGTCCACCTTGGAGGCTCTGTGCCCCTATACCGGTTATGGGAAATGGGTGTGCAACGGGGGATTAGGGGAGTTGGTGATTCATACGAAGACTTTATCTCTCTTCTTCATAGAAGTTCTGATAGACTTGGAAATCTTGATGACTACTTAGAAATTTTCGACACTGTAGAGCTTATTCAAGCTGGGCCTCAAGCCATTAAAGATAGTGTATTAATAGCTATCAATGGCGCATACAGGACTGGAGGGATGGTAAAGTTAGCTCCAGGCGGAGAAGGTGGAGATCCTGAGCCAGCATTTTCAATTACTCAATTAGAACTTAGATTCAATCCACTTAAGAGAACAGGCGCACACATTACAAGAACAGGTGTTAGTGGTCTCTACGATGTAGATAGAATAATCAGAGCGGTATGTGAAGGTGCTGAGGAATCTGAAATTGCATATCGTGGAAAGATTAAGACAGGTTTTATTTGTTGTTTCGGTCGGGATATGAGCTGGGAAACAAATAAACTTTTAGCTGAAAAAATTGCTATCTGGAGAAAGACTCAAGATAAAGTCGTAGGAGTAGACCTTGCAGGACCTGAGTCAGTTCTTCCTTTAGATAATGATAAAGACATTCAGAAAATGGCTGATCTTTTTGAAATAGCTTGCGGGGACGAGCTAGGTCGCACAATCCACTCAGGTGAAACAACTCATACTACTATCGATATTTTTATAGAGACCTTAAATGCTATAAAACCTTCTAGAGTTGCACACCCCATAGTTGCTGCTAAAGCCTACTGGGAGAAAGGAGATGACAGAGGACTTAAATTATTATCGGATCAGAAAATCTGCTGCGAGCTCTGTGTAAAATCTAACCTTCTTACCAAGGCTCTTGATACAGCAGAAGATTACAAGAGATTCATAGAAACTCTTGATAATTATGGGGTAAGATATACATTCTCTACCGACTCACCTGCCTTACAATTAACCACCCTAGGTAACGAATTAGAATTCTTACTAGCGAACAAGGCTATTAGCCCTGAAGGCCTATTAACAGCCCTTAGAACCGCTAGAGAAGTTAGCTTTATCAAATAAGCTAAGTGCTATATAGAGAGTCCCAAATTAAATAAATAAAATATTAAGTCGTATTTATGAGTATCTTACTAGGTAGAAAAACTAAAATCGTTGCAACGCTAGGACCTTCTTCAAGTTCAAAGGAAGTTATTAAGGGTCTTATCTCTGCAGGAGTTAACGTGGTTAGACTTAACTTCTCTCACGGAACACATGAAAGTCATAAAGAAGTTTATGACATGGTCAGATCGGAAGCAGTAGAGCAAGGTAAACACGTAGCAATTTTCGTTGATCTATGTGGGCCTAAGGTAAGAATTGGACCGGTAGAGAATGGAGAAATCAAGTTAATTGATGGGGCAGAGATAGAGTTAGCTTATCTTAAACAATCTTCCACAAGCCCAGAGGGCAGTAATGATATCATATATGTAGAGGCCTTTGATCCTGTTAAGGTAATAAAGCCTGGACACAAAGCACTTCTTGCAGATGGAAGAATTCTCCTAATTGCAAAAGAAACACTTGCAAGTTCTGTAAAATGTACTGTGATTAATGGTGGTACTCTTAGATCTAAATCTGGGATTTCAGTTCCTGAATCTACTCTTGACCTTCCATGTTTAACTGAAAAGGATAAGGTAGATCTTCTCTGGGCGATTGAGAATAATGCTGACTACATAGCACTTTCATTTGTAGGGTCTGCTAAGGATATTGAAGATGCTAGAAGATTCATGGAAACTAAAGGTGCTAATATCCCTATTATTTCTAAGATTGAAAGAGCAGGAAGCCTAGACGATATCTCAGCTATTGTAGAAGCATCTGATGCGGTAATGGTAGCTAGAGGAGATCTTGGATTAGAGCTACCTCTTGAAAGAGTACCAGCTGCTCAGAGATTTATTATCGCTGAAGCTAATCTAACAGGTACTCCTGTAATTACAGCTACGCAAATGCTAATGTCCATGGTTCATGAGATCAGACCTACTAGAGCTGAAGTGAGTGATGTATACACAGCAGTTAGAGATGGTACTGATGCGGTGATGATGTCTGATGAAACTGCAATTGGAAAACATCCGATTGCAGCTACTAATGTTTTAAGTAGTAT
Organism: Bdellovibrionota bacterium; assembly: GCA_044351785.1. Lineage (GTDB taxonomy): Bacteria > Bdellovibrionota_C > UBA2361 > SZUA-149 > DAOLCO01 > JAIYCX01. The sequence continues at coordinate 516 of JBILFC010000226.1, read as the reverse complement.
TTTATTGGAAGCAGAAAAAGAGGCGCGCTTAGATTCAAAGTCCATGTCTCATAAAAAGACTGCTAAGGATAAAGTTGCTGATGCAGTTTGTTTCGCAGCTTCTAATGCAGCAGCTAAAGTCGGAGCTCAAGCAATTATCGCTTGTACTGAGACTGGATCAACTGCCACTTTAATGGCAAAGTATAGACCAGATGCTACCGTCTTCGGTGCAACTTCAGTAAAGAGAATATTATCTAAGATGGCTCTTTTATGGGGCGTTGAACCACTTCTAATCTCTTTAGATAATGCTGCATCCATGGAAGATGAAGTATCTCAAGCCCTTTTAATGGCGAGAGATACTTATGGATTAAAGCCAGGTTCCCGAGTAGTGATCACAGTTGGTCTTAGGACTAAGAAAACCGGATCAACTAATGTAATGGAGATTAGAGAAGTTCCTAGAACTGTCTAAAAGCTACTTAGACTTAACGGCATGTCCACCAAAGGCCTTTCTAAGGCCTGCGATGAACTTATTAGCCA
>JBILFC010000100.1:0-9535 GCA_044351785.1 Bdellovibrionota bacterium | reverse complement strand
TCCTTGACGCGCCTCTAGTATATAGTGCTGTGGTTAAAACTGGCGTTGGAACTTTAGCTCTTAAAGACTCTTCTACCGCCCATTTACCGGTACCAGAATCATCGATATATGGCTCTAAGGAACTGAGCTTTTCATCTTGATTAAGCATAGACTCACCAAGCTCTAATAACCAAGACCTGATCACCCCACCCCTATTCCAGACCTTTACTACATCTTTAATAGAAAGTTTAAATGGAGCACTTTCAAGCATATCGATACCTTCACCATAAGCCTGCATGAGTCCATATTCTATAGCGTTATGGATCATCTTTACATAATGACCAGAGCCAGCCTCGCCCATGTAAGAATAACCCTCATGAGTACAAAGATTAACTAAGAATGGCTGAAGCTTATCGTAAGATTCCTTATCTCCGCCCACCATCATACAGAAACCATTTTTCTCTCCCCACACACCACCACTAGTACCAATATCCACATAAGAGACACCCGCATCTCTACAAGTCTTATATCTTCTTACGGAATCATGGAAATTAGAATTACCGCCGTCTATTAAAATATCTCCCTTGGTTAACTGCGGTAAAAGCTCACCTATACACTGATCTACTGGTTCCCCTGCTGGAACCATAAGCCACAAAATTCTATTACCGGCATCAAGAGATGTGACAAGAGAATCTAGGGAATCTCTAAAAGTAAAATCTCCTGTAAACTTATCCTTTGCTGAAGGGTCCCTATCGTAGGCATATACCTTCCCACCAGCCTTAAGAATACGATTAATAAGACCGGAGCCCATACGACCAGCTCCCACAAAGCCTATTGTCCCAACTTCACTCATTTTAATCTTCTTTTTTTACTACTATAAAGAAGCTATCTTCGTTTCAACAGCTCCGATCAAAGATGCAAAAGCATCTGAGAATTTCTTAACTCCGTCTACTTGCAACTCATTCATAAGAGCTTGAGTGCTGATACCGAGAGCTTCAATCTTATTCTTAATATCATGAGCCTCACTTAAACCTTTTTCAATCTTTGCTTCTTTAACATCACCATGATCCACTAAGGCAGCAAGTGTGTTGTGAGGCATTGTATTTACAGTATCAGGCCCAACTAGCTCTTCAACATAAATAGTATCCTTATATTTAGGATTTTTAGTACTAGTACTAGCCCATAGAGGCCTCTGAACAGCAGCGCCTTTTGCCTTTAATGCTAAAAACTCAGGTGATTTGAAAATATTATTAAACTGTTCATAGGCAAGCTTACAATTAGCTATACCGAACTTACCAATTAATGCAGTCGCCTCTGGGCTACCGTTCTTTTCAAGAGCTGTATCAACTATTGTATCTACTCTACTTACAAAGAAGCTAGCAACAGATCTAATATGATCAACTGGCTTACCTACAGCAACTCTGTTACTAATTGCTTCAACATAAGTCTTAGCAACTTCTATATAATTATCTACAGAGAAAAGAAGGGTTACGTTGATTGAAATTCCCTCTTCAAGGCATTCCCTAATCGCTGGTAAACATTCTTTTGTTCCAGGAATCTTAATCATTACATTAGGTCTATTAAGCCTAGCATAAAGTCTTTTTGCTTGTTTAACAGTTTCCTTAGAATCTCTTGCTAAAAGCGGAGATACTTCTAAACTTACAAATCCATCTTCACCCTTACTTTCTTTATACATAGGCAGAAGGATATCAGCAGCTAGTGAGATATCAAGAAGAGCTAATTCGTCAAATACTTCTTCAACGCTTAGACCACTGGACTTTAATGATGCAACTTGACCATCGTAAGATATTCCTGTCTTAAGTGCATTATCAAATATTGATGGATTAGAAGTCATACCTCTAACTCCCCATTCTGCTACTAACTTAGTAATCTCTCCTTTTAAAAGAAGGTCTCTGCTAATATTGTCATACCAGACACTTTGTCCGAATTTAAAAACGTCATGAGATGGATTATGAGACATAGGAATTCCCTAAGAGTATTGCAAAATTATTAAACTTAAGGTCCCTTAATACGAAAATAAAGGGGAGAGGTAAAGAGAATAAGGGGCTTTCTAGCCTATTTTGAGTTCTTTTCTTGATTCTGCTCTCTAATAAACTCTCTTTCAGCTTCTAAAGCAAGCCTAACAAGACCAAGTTCATAAGCAACTGTAGAATTTAAAAATCGCCCTTCTGAAGTTGCCTTTCTTTTTCTTTTTCTTCTGATGATGTTTTGATTCATAGTCTCTAATTTAATTACAATCTATCTAATATATAACGTAAAGTTTGAAGAAAAACTTCAGCTTTACAGGCTAAAAAAATACTAAAAAAACCATCAACCTAAAAATATCTTTCTAGCTTAACTATTAAAAATAGTAAGACATAAGAACCAAAAAGGCGTTCTGTTTCAACTCTCATCCACAGACGCTAAAAGTATTATGCCCACCATGCCACACTATGTGCTACTAAAAATTGTAACTATTTGTAACAATTTTTATTCCTCATGCTTACAGCTACTTATTCTCTTCGAAGAGAATGTATTTACACAATAAACCGCTCAAAATACCCCCTAGAACCTGCGCAGACAAATAAACCCACAACATTTCAGGACTTATCTTCTTTAACACTAAGAGGCCCATTGTAACAGCAGGATTAATAGCTGCCCCAGAAATCCCACCGATTAAGAAGGCACTAATAGTCACCGTCATCCCTATTGCCAATCCGAAATAAGAATTGCCAGAAGCATTCTTATTCGTTGCAACAAGATTTATAACCATCGCTAGTAAAAAAGAAAACATACATTCCGCAGCAAATACTTGATCTATCCTAAAGTCACTTGCAGACTGAGAATCATGCATTACAAAATAAGATATAGGAAAAAGGCTAAGACTTATGCCCAGAATCTGAGAACTAACATAGGGAAGAAACTTATCCCAGGGGAGAGCTCCTCTGATTGCGAGTGATAAACTTACCATCGGATTATAATGGGCCCCAGAAATAGGACCACCAGCATAAACCATAATTACCAAGGTCATTCCAATCACAAAAGGTGCCACCGATTCTAAATCAACTGAAAGAACAGAAATCCCAACTGCGAGCATCAAAAACATACTACCTAAAAGTTCAACGATATAAGCTCTCATAGAGGAATTCCTTATTAAAAATAGATATTTACTATGCGATGTTACAATAATTTATCTTACTACACATCATATTTAATGCTAATATCTAAGGACAATACAAGGTTTCAGAATGCGAAAAATCATATCTAAGCATAGTTCTAGTCAAGATTACGCCAAGAACAACAAGGATTCTCATTTACACTTACTTGAAGAGCTTAAAGAAAAGCAGAATTTAGCAAGATCACCAGAATCTAAATCAGCACTTGAAAAACTAGAGAAACAGAATAAGCTTAGCACCGCGGAAAGACTTTCCAACCTAATAGACCCCGATAGTAGTGTTCTTGAATGTGGACTTTTAGCAGGTCTTGATACATATGAAGGAGTTCCACCTGGAGCTGGCATATATACGGCGATTGCATGCATTCATGGTCAAGAGACTATGATTATCGCTAACATCCCATCAGTCAAAGGCGGAACATATTATCCATTAACTGTGAAGAAGCATCTGCGCGCTCAAGCTATAGCGGAAGAAAATAACTTACCTCTTGTGTATCTAGTTGACAGTGGCGGAGCATTCTTACCACTTCAATCAGAGGTTTATCCTGATAGAGATCACTTCGGAAGAATCTTCTTTAATCAAGCAAACATTAGTAAAAAGGGCATTCCTCAAATTGCCTGCGTTATGGGACTTTGCACTGCAGGTGGTGCTTATGTGCCAGCCATGAGTGAACAAGTAATTATGGTAGAGGGTGCTAGCTCTATATTTCTAGGTGGCCCTCCCCTAGTAAAAGCTGCCACAGGTGAAGATGTTAGTGCGGAAGAATTAGGTGGCGCAAGAATTCATACAGAAATTAGTGGTGTCGCAGATTATCTTGCTAAGAATGAACTTGAAGCACTAAGTAAAGTAAGAGACCTTTTTACCTCTATTGGTAATAAAGGCGGAAGAGTAAAAATCAAACAAGCACAATCTGCATTATCCCCGTATTATGATCCCCAGGAGCTATATGAAGTTGTGTCCCCTGACTTTAGGCAACATACATCTTCACATGAAGTTTTAGCTAGGATTGTTGATGGTTCGATGTTTGATGAATTTAAACCAAGCTACGGAGAAACCCTTACTTGCGGCTTTGCACATATCCATGGCTATCTAGTTGGACTAATTATAAATAACGGCGTTCTTTACGGTGAGTCCGCTTTAAAAGGCGCTCAATTTATTGATATGTGTGACAAGAGAAGAATTCCTTTAGTTTTTCTTCACAACATCCCAGGGTTTATGGTTGGTAAAGAGTATGAGCATGCGGGGATTGCTAAGCACGGAGCAAAGATGGTAACGGCGGTTAGTACTGCGACAGTTCCTAAATATAGTATCATCTTTGGTGGTTCCTTCGGTGCTGGAAACTATAGCATGTGCGGTAGAGCTTTCGGTCCAAGATTTCTTTACTCTTGGCCTAATTCTAAAATATCAGTGATGAGCGGAGGCACTGCTGGCAAGGTACTTTCTACAGTAAAAAGATCTAGTGATGCAAAAGTTACCGAAGAAGAACTAAGCGAGCTAGAAAGAAAAACTTCTGAAAAGTATGAAGCAGAAGGTAGCTCTTGGTTCGCTACTGCGAAACTGTGGGATGATGGAATTATTGATCCAGCATCCACTAGGGATGTTCTAGGTCTTGCTCTAGGAGCAACTTCTTTTAATCAAGATAGTCCACCTGAAGCACTTGGCATATTTAGGATGTAAGAATATGCAAAAGCGCATTTTGGTCGCAAATAGGGGTGAAATTGCAAGAAGGATAATTAAAACAATTAACCGCCTTGGCCACATCAGTGTAGGATTAAATCTTAAATCTGATAAAGTTCCATTTTATCTTAAAGAAGCTAATGAAGTTATTACTTTTAATAGCGACTCACCTCAGGAAACTTTCTTAAATGAAAAGCTAATTGTTAAGTTAGCACTTGAGCATAAAATTGATCTAATCCATCCAGGTTATGGATTCTTAAGTGAGTCATCAGAATTTGCAAAAGCTGTAGAAGAAGCGAATTTAATTTATATTGGGCCAAGCTCATATACCCTAGATGTTCTTGGAGATAAGGTAAAGGCTAAGCTTTTAGCAAATGAAAATAAGATACCTATCATTAGAGGCTTTAATATAAAAAGTGGAGAACTTGATATCAAAGATCTCAGTGAAAAGGCCATAGAAATTGGATTTCCTCTAATAATTAAGGCTGGGGCTGGTGGTGGCGGTAGAGGAATGAGAGTTAGTTATAATCTTGACTCCCTATTAGAGGCTATTCCATCAGCTCGCATTGAAGCCAAAAGAAACTTCGGTAGTGAAGAACTATTTATAGAAAAGTTCCTAGAAGATGTTAGGCATATTGAGGTACAGGTAATTGGTGATAAGTTAGGGTCTTTAATTCATTTATTTGAAAGAGATTGCTCACTTCAGAGGAAATTTCAGAAAGTTTTAGAAATAGCCCCAGCCCACGGCCTTGATGAAAATATTAAAGAGAAGTTATATAGTTGTAGTTTAAGTCTAGCTAAAGCTGGGAAATTAACCAATGCTGCGACATTTGAGTTTTTGTTAGAGAAATCTAATAATACTTTCTATTTCATAGAAGCTAATCCTAGACTACAAGTTGAGCATACTATAACCGAAGAAATTACGGGTCTGGATATCGTAGAGTTACAAATTAACTCAGCACTTGGGCTTGCACTTCCTAAGCAGGAAGATATCTCTCAGAATGGTTATGCAGTTCAAGCTAGAGTCTGCGCTGAGTCTCCTGAGGATAATTTTTCTCCTAGTACTGGTAAATTTGAATTTTGGGATATTGCAGGTTTGGCGTCTAAAGACGGTCTAAGATATGACTTAGCGTATGAGGTTAATGAGCAAGTGGGAACTAATTTTGATTCCTTAATTGGGAAAATTATAGTTCGTGATAAAAGTTTAGAAAGTTGTTTTGATAAGCTTTTAAATAAAACATTAAATCAGGCTACCCCATTTGGGTTACATAGTAATACAGCCTTTTTAATTAAGCTTATTGAAAAGGCAAGAGATTATAATACAATCCATACAAAGTGGATTGAGACAAGCTTCTTAGAGGATTACAATAACTACTATAAAGATACTTTAGGATTGATCTCGCACGCAAGTTTAGGAGTTTATAAAAATAATTTCTCTAGTGGTGATCAAGGCCTATTCTCTAAAAATTTACTTCGGCCTGCTATCTTCTCAATCGGGAGCCTAGAGCTTGAAGTCAATGGAGAGAATTTCGATATCATAGATTCATCTGAACCTAACTCAATTTCATTAAACGATCTCTATGTTTTAAAACGTAATTCAACAGACTGCATAAAAGCTGTCTATAAGGGGATACCCTTTACTATCTCTCCTATAAGATTCGTACATGATACAAATTCTAACTCCAATAAGGGAGAGTTAGACATTACCGCCCCCCTACCAGGAACGATTATAAATATTAATAATAAAGAGGGGGATGTAGTAAGGGCTGGTACTCCTCTACTGTCTATAGAATCTATGAAGACGGAACATAAGCTCTCTGCTAAAGGCGATTGTATAATCGAATCGATCAATATACAACTGGGTCATCAAGCTAAGAAAGGTGAGGTTCTTATTAGTTGTAAGCCTATCCCAAATGAGGAAAAAATTTAAAATGGCTATAAACGAAGAAAATCTAGAAGCTGAAATTTATGCCTTTGGGTCTGAGATCATAGAATCTCTGAAAATTAAGGCAAAAGGCGGAAATCCTTTTAAGAAAGCTGAGAATAAACTTCTAGAATGGACTTTAAAGAAGGAAGAGATAAAAATTAATCTTTTTAGGTTCGTTGACGTTCTACCATCTCTTCAATCATCAAAGTCAGTAGTAGAACACGTTCATGAATACTTTGAAAGCATCAAAGGGGAAATCCCTCTTTTTAAATTTGCGATGATGTTCCCGCCTAATTCTTGGTTTGCAAGGTTTGGAGCTAAAACAGTCAGTGCTCAGATAGAAAGAATGAGTAGAAGGTTTATTGTAGGAAAGTCAGGAAAAGATGCCCTTCCCTACCTTAAAAAGCTTAGAAAAAAATCAAGAACATTTACCTTAGACATTCTTGGGGAAGCTGTATTAAGCGAAGGTGAATCAAGGATATTTGTAGATAGGTACAAAGAGATTATAAAAACTCTCTCAGCAGTCAATGATGAGTGGAAGAGAAAATATCCCCTGCCCTTTGATCATCCTAAAGATAAATCTATTATTAATGTCTCAATTAAACCCTCCGCTCTTTATTCTCAAGCTAAAGCTATCGACTTTGACCATAGTATTAACAAACTAAGCGATAAGTTAGCAGAGCTTCTTTATGAGGTTAAAAAATGTGGCGGCGCTGCTTACCTAGACATGGAAGATTGTGGCTATACAGATTTAACTATAGAGTTAGTAAAAAGAGTATTAAGCTCTGAAGAATTTTCAGATTATCCTGACTTCGGTTTTGTTCTTCAGGCCTATTTAAAGAGAACTGAAGGTGACCTACTTGGGCTTATAGATTTTCTAACTAAGAGAAAAGCCAAAACCAATATAAGACTGGTAAAAGGTGCATACTGGGATAGTGAAGTTATGCTTGCCAAGCAAAGAGGCTGGGAGGTTCCTGTATTTGAAAAAAAATCACATTCTGACTTAAATTATGAAAAGTTAACTAGGTTGATGATTGATAATAGCAACATAATTTATCCTGCCTTTGCTTCCCATAACCTTCGATCTCTATCCCATGCCGTACAATATGCTAAAATTAAGAACATCGAACCTGCCAATTTTGAACTCCAGTTTCTATACGGAATGGGTGACGAATTTAAGGATGAATTTGTTGCAAGAGGCTATCTTGTCAGAGAGTATTCTCCTGTAGGAGAACTCCTACCTGGTATGAGTTATTTAGTTAGACGATTATTAGAAAACACGGCAAATGAAGGCTTTCTAAGACAAACTAACTTTGAAGAGTTAAATGTAGAACAACTATTAAAAAAACCTGAATGATAATTTATGGAAAATAAAACTCACTTTGCAAATCTCCCTCTCCTAGACTTTGCTATTGAAGAGTATCGCAGCAATATGAAAGTTGCAATTGATGCTTTAATAAAGGATCTACAGTCTGGCCCGAAAGAGATTTTACCTATTTACCCAGGCCTTAAAAAAGGAGACGGACAGACCAGAGTAAATCTGGTTCCTGAAAATTTAAACTTAAAAATTAGCAGCACAAGTGAGGCTAGTAAGGAACAATTTGATTCTGTAGTTCCTAAATTGTTATCTGCCTTTGAAGAGTGGTCTAGGACAGATATTGAACTTAGAGCTAGCTTACTTGAAAAAGTTGCTGATTTAATGGTGAAGAAGAGGTATCAGCTTTGTGCTGTTATCATTCTTGAAACTGGCAAGGGCTGGGTTGAAGCAGATGCGGATCTAGGTGAAGCAGTGGATTTCCTAAGGTACTATGCAATAGAAGCTAGAGAACTTTTTAAATCTAAAAAGATGGGTAACCTTCAAGGAGAAAATAATATTTACTTTTATGAACCACGTGGTCTTAGCGCAGTAATATGTCCTTGGAACTTTCCCTTAGCTATCCCTTGTGGTATGTTCGCAGCTTCTATCGTCTGCGGAAATTCAACTATTCTAAAACCAGCGGAACAAAGTCCCCTAATTGCTAGAGAAATGTTTAATTTATTTCTAGAAGCTGGTCTTCCTGAAAATGTGGCCTGTTTCCTTCCCGGAGACGGAGAAAATGTTGGAGTAGCAATTTCAAAATCAAAAGAAATTTCAACGATCGTTTTTACTGGGTCTAAAGCCGTTGGCTTAAAATTAATTCAAGATGGTGGAGTAACTCATGAAGGTCAGAAGCATGTAAAGAGAGTCATCGCAGAAATGGGCGGTAAAAATGCAATTGTCATTGATAATGATGCCGACATAGATGAAGCTGTTAAAGGAGTATTATATTCTTCTTTTGGATTCTCTGGACAAAAGTGTAGTGCGTGTTCAAAAGTTTATATAGTAGATAAGGCTGTGTATGAGAATTTCAAATCTAGGCTTTCCGATGCTGTTAGTAGTATTAAAGTAGGCCCAGCAAGTGATCCAGGCTCTTATTTAGGACCAGTAATTGATAAAGAAGCTTATGATAGAATTTCTAATACTGTAAGTGAAGGGAAAAAGAGATTATCTGTTGTCAGTGAAGCAACTCTTGATTCAAGTCTAGAAGGTAAAGGTTATTTTATAAAACCTATTATTTTTGAAAATGCTTCTGATAACGATCCTATAATCAAACATGAAATCTTCGGGCCCGTAGTACATATTCAAGCTGTTAGTTCTTTTGAAGAAGGAATAAAGAAGGCTATAGATTCTGAATACCGTTTAACAGGTGCAATCTTTAGCAGAAGCCCTAAAAACATAGACTATGCTATTAAGGAG
>JBILFC010000336.1:0-3056 GCA_044351785.1 Bdellovibrionota bacterium | reverse complement strand
CAATAACAGCTTTAGGATCAGACCCATGAAAAGTAATCATCCCTGTTTTAGCTAAAATAGCATTCAATAATACAGTAACATCACTGAGTCCAATAACAATCTTCGGATTAGCTTTAATAAGATCAAAGTCAATTTCCCTTAACAACTCATTAGAAGTATCACCACCTTGAGAGAACCATACAATGTCAACTTCATGATCAAGAAAGATATTATGAAGATCTTCCACGCGCTCTTTCACCGTTCCAGCAGAAACACCGTACCTATCGCTAGTCCATACATATTTCCCTACTTTAATCTGATGGCCCCAAGATTTAAGGACCTCAATCCCATCTCGAACCCACCGATCTCTAGGTTCTGATAAGCAATGTGAAGGAGTTATAAGCCCAATTGTTTTCTTACTTCCCATTACACCCCCTTCCTACTCACACTCCTTCCATCCCCTTGAGCTGTTGCATACAAAACTAACTCCCCAACCATCATATGCGCAGGCCTTGTGACGACATAGTGAACAGCATCAGCTACGTCCTCAGGACTTAAAGGAGTAAAGCCTTTATATTCATTTTCAATCTTTTCCTTATCGCCCTTAAAGCGCACTTCACTAAACTCAGTCATTACCTTTCCTGGGTCAATAGAGCTAACTCTAATGTCATGATCCATAAGTTCCAACATAAGTGTTTTAGTAACTGCTTTTACAGCATGCTTAGTTGCACAGTACACACTTCCTCCTGGATACACCACATGCCCTGCCGTAGATGCGATATTTACAAGGTGTCCTGTATTTCTTTCAATCATACCAGGAAGAACTACCTTTGTTACGTACATCAAACCCTTTAGATTGGTGTCTATCATCTGATCCCAATCATCAAGACTCGCCTCATGAACCAAATCAGCCCCTGCAGCAAGTCCTGCATTATTGACTAAGATATCAATATCTTTAAATTCCTGAGGGAGACTACCTAAGGTATCTACCACTTCTTCCCTACTTCTCACATCCATTGTCAGTGGTAATATTTTCACTCCGTACTTTGACTGGAATTTATCCGCTATTCCAGCCAATTTTTCTGATCTTCTTCCCGTAATAATTAAGTTAGAGCCAGAACTTGCTAGCTTTTCAGCGGTAGACAGTCCTATTCCACTCGTCGCGCCAGTAATAAGTGATAGTTTATTCTTTAACATATATTTTACCGAATTCCATATTTACTTAATTAAACTGTAATGGGAATTCATATCATGGTCAAAGATATTCTTAATGATATAGGCTTGGAGGATTTCAGATCAGTGATATCTGTTCTTCAATAAACAATAAGAATTATTCTTTACAAATTATACTTGGTATTAAATCCCCCCGCACTAATACCGCCATCAACAACAAAATTTGACCCCGTTATTGATCTCCCATACCTAGATGCTGAATAGAGAACCGCAGCAGCTACTTCCTCCGGCTCAAGAAACCTCTTAATAATAGTATTCTGAATGTTCGCTTCTGTCGCTTCATATTCTACTCTAGTTTTGCCACTCTTCACTACTCTCTCTTCATGCGACCATGAATAAGTATGCCCTGGAGAGACGCAAACAGACCAACCCCCTGCATCCATCATCTCAAAAGCCAATTGCCTTGCCATACCTATCATACCTGATTTTATAGTGTGATAAGCCATTGCCTTAGGTTCAGCAAAGGTACCAGCCGTTGATCCTATAGTAACTACACTTCCTTCCCTAGAGGCTGGAAATGACTGCCACGCTAATCTCACTAAATCTACATGGGATTCGAGACCTATTAAAAAGTGCTCTCTAAAGGCTGATAAATATTGATCATCCCATTCGACCAATGGTTTAAAATGAAAAACTGCGGCATTACATATTATTGAATCAATTCTTCCGAACTTACTTAAACACTCACCGATGATCCGCTTACGTTCTTCTGCCAACTTAAGATCCGCTTTGATCATAAGGAGGCAATCGCTATTTAATTCTAAATAAGAGGTATCTTTAAAAGCATTTTTATCCAGGTCTAGATCGCAAACAACAACCTTAGCACCTTCCCTCAGAAAGGCATGGACAACGACCGAACCTATTGATCCAGCGCCACCAGTTACAATCACAACTTTTTCTTTAAGCTGAAAATTAAAAAAGGAATTCATAATGATGCAGGTTATAACATAACCATCCCCAAATCAAATTTATATTTTACATAGTAATTATCAAAAGGTGCAATACTCAAATCTATCAAATTATCCGATAACGCCTTCCTTAGTTGTGCAATTATTTGCTGAAGCTTGTTATGTGATTCGACTTCACAACAAATTTCTACTTGCCATCTCCCAATTGTCTCTATACAGAACGTAATGTTGTCCTGCCCGTAACAAAACTCAAATAATCCCTTACGAGACATAGTGTCAGTCCTCCTTAGCCGTAAAAGCAAATGGTAAACTCCAATACCTATTTGATTCACATCTAAGATCGAGCCAACTCCTCTAAGAAATCCGCTTGCTTTTAATTGTTTCAAATTAGAATAAATTACTGGCCTGGAACTTTTTAAACTTTTAGCTAAGTCTACTATCGCTCTTCTAGGATTGCTTGCTAACTCTAAAGATAACTCTCGTTCTCGCTCAGTAATTTTTTGCCCCAATTTGCCGCTAGAGAATTCAATAAATCTTCGATCCTGCTTACCTTTCCATAAATAAGTGCGCTGAAATTGAACTACTCGGGTACGAATCGCCACTTCCGTCTCTAAGATGCTAGGAAATTTTAGTTGGATCTTTCCAAGTTTCTCAGAGAACTCTTGCATACTATTTGCTTGAATCGCAAATAATAGATCATATTGTCCCCACAAACGTGCCATCCAGTAGACTTCGGACAAACCTTTCAATTTTTCTAAGAGTTTATGCCTTGCATCCTCCGTCTGTTTACCGAGCCTTACATATACTGCAACGCAGGAAATCCCCACGCTACCTAAATCAAATATTGAAGTATATCCTGTTAAGAATCTATTCTCTTCATATCGATTTAGAGCTAATTCAATTTTTGTTCTTGATACACTCAAATTCCTGGCGAGC
>JBILFC010000063.1:0-12309 GCA_044351785.1 Bdellovibrionota bacterium | reverse complement strand
GTTGATTCCGAAGAGTTAAAGATTAATCGGTATGCTGGGAAAGTCGTTATTGAAATAGAGTATTCGGAAGTATTATTTATAGATTTTGGTGGTGGTTATGATTATGATTTATGGGAATTTGAATTTAAACCAAGAGCAGAGAGTTCATTATGACAATTAGTAAGACTGTCCTTGATAGTATTGGTAATACTCCTTTAATCGAATATGATGATGGTGCAGATTCTAGTCAGAGGGCTAGAATACTAATGAAGGCTGAGTATTTAAATCCTAGTGGTTCTCTTAAAGATAGAATGGCGCACAGGATAATTAAAGAGCTTGAAGATTCGGGGCAGTTAAAACCTGGTGGAACGGTGGTGGAGGCCACTGCTGGTAATACTGGTCTTGCGATTGCTATGATTTGCGCAATCAAAGGTTACAAGTCAGTATTTACAATGCCTGATAAGTTTAGCACTGAGAAGATTAATATGCTCAAGGCCTACGGCAGTCAGGTTATTACCGTTCCTACTAATATTCCCGATGATCATCCTGATAGTTGGAAAGAGGTCGCTAAGAGGGTCGTAGCTGAAACCCCGAACTCGGCACTAGTAAATCAGTTTTATAATTTGGCGAATGTTAGAGCACATTATGAGACCACGGGGCCTGAAATTTGGTCTCAGACAGGGGGAAATATCGATGCGTTTATTTCTGGTGCTGGCTCTGGTGGGACTATTTCAGGAGTTGGAAAGTATTTAAAAGAAGAGGCTAAGAAAGTTGGTCGGGATGTTAAAATTATTCTAATGGATCCCTTGGGTAGTTCTTATGGAGATTTTTTCTATAAGAAAGGAAAGGCTGAGAAGAAACCTTGGAAGATGGAGGGGATTGGGAATGATTTTATCCCAGGTTGTTTAGATTTATCAGTTGTAGATGAAGTTAGAACGGTGACTGATAAACAGGCATTTTTCTATGCAAGAAGACTAGCAAGAAAACAGGGCTTATACGTGGGTGAAACCTCAGGCGCGGGATTAGCATTAGCCTTAGATCTTGCTAAAGAGTTGGGGCCAGGGAAAACCGTAATGTTTTTACTTTGTGATTCAGGTAATAGATATTTATCTAAACTTTATAATGATGATTGGATGAAGAATAATGGCTTTGGTACGTTAGGACTAGAGTTAAGGAATGTAACGGTGGGGGATGTGCTTGGACATAAGGGGAGGGAGGTGATTTTTGCAGATTCTTCACAGACTATTGGTCAGTTGGTTCAGATTCTAATAGATAAGGGTATTTCTCAGGTTCCAGTAAAAACCGATAAACAAGGGGAGTATAGAATTATTCATGAGAGTGATTTACTTGAGGCTTTACTTATTGGAGAAAAAACTAAAGATAGTCTAGCAATAGAAGTTTCTAAGCCAGTCTTAGGCTTAGTTGGATTAGATCATGAAGTGGCTAAGATTGAACCCAATTTAGAAGCAAACAATGTTGTTTTAGCGGTGGATACAAAGGGTGAGATCGCGGGCATTATAGCTAGGATAGATGTTGTTAGGTATTTAAGTAGGGTTTAGTTTGAAGGCTTTATCTTACGGTCTTATTTATAATCCTACTTCGGGGATAGGCTTGGCTAAAAGTTATGCTGAGGAGATAAAGGATTATTTTTTAACTCATGGTGATGATCTTAAAATTATAGAGTCTAGTAAGGATAGAGTTCATGAGGATTTTTTAAAAGATCTAGCTGGCCTTATTGTTGTTGGTGGTGATGGCACTATTAGGCCATATTTGCCTTCACTAGCAGAAAATAAAATTCCTGTAATACTTTTCCCAGCAGGGAATGAAAGTTTAATAGCGCAGCAGTTTAAGGTGGCGCGTGATATTCCTAGCTTATGCAAGAGAGTTAAGGAGGGAAAAGTTAGTGAGCATTATTACGGCTTAGCTAATGGCGAGGCTTTTTTTTTAATGTGTTCAGTAGGCTTTGATGCGGAGGTTGTTCATTGGGTAAGTAAGCATAGGCTTAAGTATAGTTCTGATTCACTATATATAAAGGGGATTTTTTCTTGTTTATTTAGAAAACCAAATAGATTTAACCTTCATACTAAAATTGCTACATCTGAAATTAGAGGCTCAATTATCGTTGCGAATTCTTCATATTATGGCGGAGGAGTAAGTCCCGTTCCTGAAGCTGATTCAAGCTTTAATTCACTGGTAGCAAGAGTTTTCCCAGGGTCATATTTGAACATGGTATATGTTTTCTTAATGCATAAACTTGGACTGGCTAAGTTCATGGTAGAACCATCAAGATCAAGTAATTCATTTTTAATTACATCTGTTGATAAGCTACCAATTTTATATCAGATCGATGGTGATTCGAGGGTGGAGGAGGAGGAGTTAAAGTTGGAAGTTTCTAATGAAACGGTTAAATTTTACTGAGAATTGCTCGTTGCCTAGAAAAAAGAAATAGCCGCCTTATCTTCTAAGAATAGAAGGGCGGCTTTTTAAATAGTTCTATCAACTAGCTACCTAAGTATTAGAAATCAGGAGATATTTTTTTTATTCCTTTGGTGGTTGTGTTTTTTTCACAACTAATGTAGTCTCACTTAAGTAACTTGGAAATTACCCCATTATGACTAAGCAAGAAGATAAAAAGAGTAAGTCGATCATTGCACACATAAAGCCAATGTTATTTCCGCTAATTCGCTTTTGTTTAAGACGTGGGGTGAAGCTTCAGGAGTTTCTAGAAATTTCCAAAGAGTTGTTTATCGAGGCCGGTAAGGCGGAGCTGATTAAAGCTGAAGTTGAGCTTAGTACTAATAGGATTTCAATGTTTACTGGGGTTCATAGAAGAGATGTTGAACGCTTTAAGGCTGGAGATCCGAAAAAGAAAACTACTGCTGATATACTAACTAGAATCTTAGGGCAGTGGAAGAATGATAAAAGATTCTGTGTGAAAGCAGGCGTGGCAAGGGATTTAGTTTTTTCAGGCAAAGAAGGCGAGTTTGCTGAGTTAGTATATTCAGTATCAAAAGAACTTAGTCCTTACACTGTTTTAGCAGAGCTGGAAAGATTGCAGTACGTACAGCATGTTGATGAAAAGCTGGTACTGACAGCACAAGAGTTTACGCCGAAGAAGGATTTAGAATTAAGCCTAGGATTAGTAGGAGAGGATATTTCTGATCTAGTTGCCGCAGTTGAAACTAACACCTTTGAGGAAGTTGTTACTCCTAGTCTTCATCTTAGTACTCGTTATGACAATGTTTGTGAAGAATTTATTCCAGAGATTAGAGAATGGATGATGGAAGAAGGAGCGCGAATTCATCAGAGGGCAAGAAACTTCTTATCCAAGTACGATAAGGACTTAAATCCTAAGTTAGCTAAGAAAAAAGCCGGTTTTAAGATTGTTCTGGGTACATTTGGGCATACGGAAATTAGTAATAAGGATGTAAAGAAATGAAATATATTTTGTTGTTAGCGCTTATTTTAACTTCCTGTGGAGGAGGCACATCAGGCACTTCATCGACAGGGGGCTCAGGTGTAGGAATACAGAGAGTGTTTTCTGGTCGCGTGATATCAGAGAGTGGAGAAGCAATCTCTGGTGCTCTTATAGAGATAGATAATGGAGATGCATCTGCTACTAGTGATGAGAGTGGTCGTTTTGCTTTTTCTAGTAGCTTTGATGAAGCGAGTAATTTGAAAGTACGTAAAGAAAGTATTTCAAGTACTGTTAAGTTACCTATGTTATCAGATAAAGCATCAATAGTTAATCTAGATATTAGAGAGTTTAGTAAGATGTTTGTGATCAATAACCTTGAATTGTCACTTGAATCCATAGGTGGACCTGCTTGTGAAGGTAAGTTTGGCCCCGTGGAGGTGATTAGTTTTGCTAGAGATGCTGTTCCGCTATTAATAGCAGATCAGATTGTTAAAACAGAAGATAGGGTAAGTTGTTTTGCAACTGTTTTAATAAAATCAAACGGTAAAGTAAATTCAGGTATTGGGGCAGAGATGTATTTTAAATCAATTGAATATAATCCAGATCCTGATACCGACCCAACAAAACTCATTTCAAAACAAGAAACAAATATCGACGGTAGAATTATTTTTGAATTTAAGCCCAGCGATAAAAAACGAGGGGCAGGGTATTTTGTAATTGAAACACCTAGTAACGTGCCTTTTAATAATAGAGTAGCTGTAGTTATAAATCCATTTTTGTAAAATTAGATAGGATAAATAAAATGAAAATTAATATGATAAAAATAATAATGCTAGCATTGGTTGTGACGGCTTTGAGTAGTTGTGGCGGTGGAAATGGTAGTGAGGACTCTATTACGGGTACTGGAAAGGAATCAAATCAGTATTCATACATTCCAGATAGGCTAGATACTGGAGAATCTTGTTTCCCTATAAAAATTAATAACAAGTCAAAAGTGCTATTAGGATGTTCTCTAATAGATTCCGAAGTTATACCTGTTATTTGGTCAGAAGAAGAAGGGCTTAAGTTTCTACCCGGGGAAGTGCCTCAAGTATTTGCAGCAGAGCCTAATAATCTTAAATTATCTTTGTATCCAGCAGATTTAAGTGATGATGGAAAGGTTACTTTTAATTTATTCCTAAGATCAAGTTCTTTTGTAGGAGGGTATACTGAAAGCCCTGTTTCTTATGTTCATGATGGACAAAAGTACGTTCCTATCTCAGGTTCACTTGCAGTTATGAGTCCTAATGGTAAGTATATAGTTACTCTCGGTGAATCAAAGTATAATATTTATAAAGACTTTGAAAAGATCGAGTTACCAGACTTGAGTGGATTAGGGGAGATCTATCAAATTAGTGGAATAAACAATGACGGAGTCGTTGTTGGGTCAACATTTTATTCTGATCTAGAGCATTCATTCTCTGGTAATTATGCAGTAACTTTTTCAAAGGATGGTGGAAGATTGTTACCTCCCCCTGTTCGTCCTGATATAAATATTAATCAAGCTCAAGCCATAAATTCAAACGGTGATATATTAATGTTGGTTAATGAGGTTTTGGATACACCAATTATGGATAGTTTCGGAGGTTTCCAAAACTATCTTTCTCGCTTGTATGTTGTAAGAGTAGATGATTCTTTTGTGGAAATATCCCCTCCGGAGGACGACCATTCAAATATTTCTTTTTCAATAAGCGATAATTCAGTAGTAGTTTTTGACCAACGTCCCTTTTTAGATCTTACTAATAACAATATCTTAGTATACCAAGAGGATAAAGGAGTTAAACAGCTTAAGGATTCAATAGATTTAATGCAAGGTGAATCTTTGGAATGGTACGTTTCTGGAGTTAACGATAAGAATGAAATGATTATTTCTGTGATCACTGAATCAGGAAGTAAGGCAAGGATTGCTAAGATAAAGTAGTTGTTATTTAATCTTTAAGGGCGCAGATTACATCTGTGCTCTTGAAAAAATCTGCTACCCATATGAATTTTATGAATAAATTTGTAACTGAATTTTGTTAGGGGGTCGAATAGGGTGGGCGACTTGCCTTAAATTACTGGGAATATGCTCCTGAATTTGACTAAACCCTGAAATTTAATAAAGTGCCCAAATATGTAATTTGTAATGGGTAGAAGTATTTAACTTTCTCTTTTTTGTATGTTGAATAGAAGAAAGAGAAGGGCGAGAAAGGTTTTCTCGTGTTGGAGCATTTAGCTCCTTCTCTAGGTTGGATTTTGGGGAGTATCATTGTGGACGATGCTATAAAGACGGAACTTTCGACTTTCAAGCCTTTAGATCCTACGCAAGTCTTTGTTATCGGATATTGTCACGCAGTAGTTTCTTCCTTTATTGGTCCTTTCAGATATGATTTGACCGCAGGGTTATCAAGTTTACAAGCACAATTTCATAAGGATGGAAGTAGGATTGAGTTCTCTCCTCTTTCTTTAGCTGCAGACATAAAGGATGAAGGTGACGGGTATCAAGCAACTCTGTCGTTTGGTATGTCGGGAGGACCGGATGGAGGTAGAGTCATTCGCTTGAGATTTAAGGCTAGATATGATGGTGCTCAATGTTTGGCCGTTTTTGATTTTGAAGATGCGCCTGAGGTATGCACTGAAGTATTCAATGAAGATGTTGCATTTTCTGAAGGTCCCGACCAAGCTGGAGATATTTTGTTAAAGAAATATGGGCGCTTAATTTTTGCTGAGATGAACAAGAGATTGAGATTCTCTGAAGGCCAGCGAAGGCTAGAGTCTATCGGACTTGTTATTTCTAACGCTTAATTCCGCACATTCAGGGGCTCAGAATGTGTTGTTTGTGTTTTAGGTTACTTTGAGCCCTTTTCTTTTAAATTTTTGAAATAAATGAAAGTTAAGCTGAGCCTAGAAGTTAGGCTCAGCTTAAACCTTAAAAACTTTTAACAAGCAATATCAATTTCCACCAATAGATCAATATCAAAGCTGTTAACGACATCCAGCAAACTAAAATGATTGGTGTAGTTTCCTTCAGAAAGCGTACGTGTTCAGGGTTTGACAAATCAATGACGATTTTTCCTGAGGCTGATCTTCGAATTGCGCTGTTTCTGAAAGCTACTTTGATGTTTTTTAAACCAAAGACTATAATATTCATACAACAAGTAAATGGTATTAGTACATCAGCAAGAATGAAGTGCGGCTTCCATATTTTGTGGTATTCCAAGATAGATGCCGTGGCAAAAGAAATAAATGCAATGATATAAACAGCCCATGCCGTTTTTGTATTAGCCCATTTGCCGCTGTAGTAAAGAAAGGGCAAAATTGTCATCATTATGACGTTGAATGATACGACGATGTTAGGCAACATGTTTCACTCCTTCAAAACCTTTAAAGCAAAACCATTAACTCTCAATTTCAAGTTATTTATTGTTTAAAATTGAAATTGAGAGATTTGCAACTTCTACCCATATGAATTTTATGAATAAATTTGTAACTGAATTTTGTTAGGGGGTCGAATAGGGTGGGCGACTTGCCTTAAATTATAGGGAATATTCTCCTGAATTTGACTAAACCCTGAAATTTAATAAAGTGCCCAAATATGTAATTGGTAATGGGTAGAAGTATTTTACTTTCTCTTTTTTGTATTTTAAATAGAAGAAAGAGAAGGGTGAGAAAGGTTTTCTCGCGTTGGAGCATTTAGCTCCTTCTCTGGGTTGGGTTTTGGGGAGCGTGGCGATGACTGAGTCTGTGGCTAAAGAACTATTTGATGCTTCCTCATTTAAGCCTTTGGATGCAGTGCAAGTGACTGTTTTGGAGTTTTGCAGGCAAGTTGTAATGAATTTTGTCGATTCGTTACGTTTTGATCTAACTGAAGGATTACAATATTATCAGCAAGCGTTACGAGATAAGACTGGTAGAAGTCAGATCAATTCCAGTCCGCCGGTAGTAGTCGAGGATATTCTACATTCTGGGTATACCGCCACATTATTTTTTGATTGTCCGGTAATTAGCGGACAGTACATTAATATTCGTTTGCTAATGACGGCGCAGTTTGATGCAGGCCGTAGTAGAGTCTGTTGTATATTGAACTCCTCAGAGGTGTTTACCTTGAATTTGGGGTTTGAAGAGAACACTACGGCTGTCGGAGAGAGGATCAGCAAGGAATACGGAGCCCAAGTTTTTGAAGAAATAAACAAGGGATTGGGATGGTCTGAAGGTAAACCAAGTTTAGATTCTATCGGAATTGTAGTCCGTGCTTAGTCGCATTTCACATTCAGGGCTCAGAATGTGAAGTGCATGTTTATGGTTACTTTGAGCCCTTCTCTTTACTTTAGTCTAAGTGGAGCTAGTGTTACTTCAACTTGCTAGCCTTCCAAGTATATTCGTAATAACCTGTTTCAGAGGTAGGTGATCCGGTCACTACTCTTTTACCTATTAGTTCAGTCCCGTTGTTAGTTAGCGTGGCGGTATTATTTAAGGTAGCACCACACTTGCCACTTTCATTGCAAATCTCGTTACCCTTCTCCACCCCCGCACTTCTGACTGCTGTAGTATGGCAGAGGCATCTGCAACCGACTATTCGCGGATTCCAATGGTAACGATGCTACAGTGCTTGTTAAGCTACTCAGCCATGAAAGTCCACTGGTAACTGTCTCTTTGTCGAGGCCAAAATTGAGAAGTAACGACTCGTTGTTAGATGAGGTTGAGTTTTCAATAACAGCAAGCGAGGAGGGCGTTGCAACAAGGATATGGGCGTAATAGTTCTTTGGTTTCACTACCTCAGGGAAGGAATATGGCTTCAATGTACGGTTGGGGTCTTTAGGGTCACCCATATCAGGCTTGTAATTGGCCATCATAGACTGGAATTTTTGGAAGGGTTGCGCTGAACACGGCTCCTTCCCCCATTTATCAGCCGCTACGGAGCATAAAAACACACCGTATATTTTACCTTTCTCAGCCACAGGGAGCCTTACTTCAAAGGTGCCGAGATTCTTTTTCGAGGTCTTTTGCTCAAGGGGAGTTCCATAGAATATCTCTTTCCCGTTATCTTCTAATGATTCAACTGTAAGTTGAAGGCGAAGCTTATCTTGACTGTGTCGAAAGTCTAGTAGCACGAGGTCGAGATCGCCGAACATACACCGTTCTACTCCTAGAAGGTCAAACTGTAAGGTGCGTTCTTGGCCGGTATTATTTCCCGCAACGATTCGTCTGAGACCATCCGATTGGGTATCGTCAGCATAAGCAGTTGCCGTTATTCCCATCGCAAACGATGAGATGAATACTAGGATAGAGTAGAGATTCTTATTCATTTTTTTATTTCTCCTGCTTGTGTGCGGCTAAAGCCCGCTGAATAATCAGATCGCCTACGGTTACACCATCAGCAACTAGTAGACCATCGTGTTCGTCTCCACTGCGAGCAAGTTCAAAGTTTACTACCGTACCCCCAGGAGGAAGTGCCTCACGGTTGATCTTATCAATTTTATGGGCAACCCCTTTCGCATCGTGGATCACATCACCTAAAACAAGCTCCATCGCCTGCTTCATTCCAGATGGTGTAACGACTGGATGCTCGGTAGACATTCTTAATGTAAGCGTACCAGCGTGAATTACTATGAGCTCTTTACTTTCAGCACCTTCGATAATTCGTTCGACTTTAACGGCCTTTTTAAGTACGGGGTTCCAAAGTAACTCCCCGACCCTAATATCTTGCACCTTTTTATGGGTAGTGTTGTCACCCATAGTGATTTCGACACCGTAAGGAAAACAGCCTAGACTCCCAAACTGGTAACTACGATCTTGACCACAAATAAAGCAGGAATTTGCAGCAGCTTGATCGGTGGTAAGATAGTTACTCAAGAATCCCTTTGCCCCAGCGCTTGACCCCCAACTGCCGTATCCCGCTAGTGAGAATACCAAGTTTGAATCTGTAGACACTAACGTGCTAGCAAGTGGGTTTTCATAACAAGCGAGTCCCATCATAACTCCGCCTTTGCCTGCGAAACCTCTACGATAATAAATATCGTTGAGTGCGTCGTACTCCAAGTAAAATCCAGGTCGACCGATAGCGGTTAACGCATCTGCTACGGTTTTACCTTCGCAATAGCTCTTGGCCTTTGGTGTAGCAGTAGGCGTTTTAGTAGCAGTTCTAGTAGCGGTGCGGGTCGCAGTCCTAGTCGGAGTTTGAGTCTTAGTTGCTGTTCTAGTTGCAGTCCTCGTCGCAGTCCTGGTAGCCGTTCTAGTAGGAGTTCTAGTAGCTGTGCGGGTAGCGGTAGGGGTTGGAGTTCTGGTAGGAGTTTTAACCTCACATCTTACTGGTGTAACCCTTGGGCAGATTAATGGTGTTTGAACGGGGCAAGAGCAGTCATCACCTTCTTCGCTCCCTGAGACATTATCGCTTGGAGCTGCCTGTATCTGTCCTAGAAATACAAATGTTATGATAATTGCGAGTATCTTTCTTTTCATGAAATCACTATGGTTTTAAACGTACGTTGTCTTCTAATTATTTAATCCAATTTCCCTATGCATGCTTAATAATTTAGTTGAATCTAAACTATTTTATGTACTTTGTTAAGATGCTTACAACGGAAGTACTGATTCACTCACCTTAAAAAGAGCCTATTTCTAGTGGATTAATGTTGTATTGTTAGCGAGTTTAGTTAATTCGTAGTTAAACCTTACTTCAACTTACTAGCCTTCCAAGTATATTCGTAAGAACCTGTTTCAGAAGTAGTTGATCCAGTGACCACTGTTTTACCTCGTAACTCAGTCCCATCACTAGATAGTGTCGCAGTGTTCTTTAATGTCGCACCACTATCAGCTTGAACCTGGAAACTTACTTCTGTTAGGCCTTCGGTATTCTTTGTAGCAGTTCCATCAAAATGGGAGAACATTACTTGACTACTTACTTCGGCTACTCCTGACATGCCAAGCTGAGTTATAGTTGCTCCTGTTATTCCCTGTTCAGAAGGATCAAAAGATAATAGCCCTGATCCGTTAGAAGAGCCTACAGTTGTTTCAGTTTCCCAAGCCCAAATTCCGTATACTTCAGGGGCAACTTCTTTCTCATGTTCTGACTTAATAGGTTTATTACTATTATTTATGAGTTTAGTGTTCTTAGATGCTCCGTTATTTAGATTCTCAAGTAATACTCCTAAACCATCCTTCAGACCCTTTTCAGACCAGTCCATCGAACTTGCAACCACAGTCTGACCATCAACTTCTCTATCATAACCTTTAGTTGCTATAATCGCTCCTTTCTCTGTCTTATCTGCCTTATAGTATAGAGCATGTACAGCGACTTCAGATAATGTCTTAACTTCACCACTCTGAGAGATTCCATCTCTATTCTTATCGAACCAAAGACCTAGATCTTTAAGCTCATCCCCGGAGACTTTACCATCAAGGTCCTTATCCATTTTAGATAAGGCTTCATATCCATCTGTCCATGGGGTTCCACGTTCATTACCTTCAATTAAAGAAGCAAGCCCATTTCCACCGAAAGTCCAACTACCAAATAACTGAGTAGCTGAATCAATCATGCCCTTATGCTCAGGATCATATACTAGAAGTGGCAATGATTCAGAACCTCTCCACAACCAGGTATTAGAATCGGAATGCGGATCAAGCTTGAAGTTTACTAATGTACTTGCTTCCGTTTTGTAATCTTCTGACCAGATAAGAGATATGGGTGTTGAAAGCTCTACGGTACTAGATATAGATCCACACAATCTCTTCTCAGAATTTTGGGCAGTTGATGGTGAAACAAAATTACAATTTTCATCTAAATAAATACGACCACTGTTACATCCATTACCAAGATTAACCTTGTCATTATTTTCATTGTAATCAAACGCTCCGCCAATCTGATACCGTGCATATACTTCAGGTTTTCTTGTTACTCCATTATATGAACCTGTGCAATTTATAAAACGTTGTGCTTGCTGATTCTCAGATTGGACTAAAGCAGAATTGTTGGCACTTGAAGCTAACGCAGCACCTAGTCCATTTTGCTTCTTTAAATGAGCCCATAGCGCACTCGTAAAACTAAATCCTGTACCATGAGCACCGCCCCCTCCTGACTTAGTATATTTTTGATTGCTATCGTAAGTACCTAATTTATCCGTTACAGGGTGACTGTCTACTAACTTAAAGGCATCGGAAACTATTTTAGTAAAGCAACTTAACTGCTTAGCTTTGGTTTGATCTAACTCTATCTTATAAGTTAATCCACTTGCTTGCTTCTGAGAAAAGTCAAATGCATAGTATTTACAGGTCGGAGTTGCAGTTGGAGTTCTAGTAGCCGTTCTAGTTGCTGTACGGGTTGCAGTTCTAGTCGCTGTCCTGGTTGCTGTCCTAGTTGCTGTTCTAGTCGCTGTGCGGGTCGCAGTTCTAGTTGCTGTCCTAGTTGCGGTTCTTGTAGCTGTGCGGGTCGCGGTACGAGTTGGAGTCCTTGTAGGAGTAATAACCTCGCATCTTACTGGTGTAACCCGTGGGCAGATTAATGGTGTTTCTACCGGGCAAGAGCAGGAGTCTGATCCTTCTTCGCTACCAATAATATCATCGCTAGGTTTTGCGAAAACATTACCAAGGAAGGCAACAGTTATAATAAATGCTAAGATTTTTTTATTCATAATTATCTTGTTATATTACTTTAGGATCATCTATAAAATTCCCCCTTACTTTAACTTACTAGCCTTCCAAGTATATTCATAAGAACCTGTTTCAGAAGTAGTTGATCCAGTGACCACTGTCTTACCTAATAACTGAGTCCCATCACTAGATAGTGTCGCAGTGTTATTTAATGTAGCACCACTATCAGCTTGAACCTGGAACTGTATTTCTGTCAGTCCTTCGGTATTCTTTGCAGAAGCTCCATTAAAATGGGAGAACATCACTTG
>JBILFC010000368.1:0-2517 GCA_044351785.1 Bdellovibrionota bacterium | reverse complement strand
TAGGATTCCAGAACCATTCTTTGAGCCATTTGTTGAATCAGTTTCCCAAGCCCAAACTCCGTATACTTCAGGGGCAACTTCTTTCGCATGTTCTGACTTGATAGGTTTATCGGTGTTATTTATGAGTTTAGTAGAGTTGGATACTCCGTTATTTAGATTCTCAAGCAATACTCCTAAACCATCTTTTAGACCTTTTTCAGACCAGTCCATTGAACTTGCTACCACAGTTTGACCATCAACTTCTCTATCATAACCCTTGGTTGCTACAATCGCTCCCTTCTCTGTCTTATCTGCTTTATAGTATAGAGCATTTATAGAGACTTCAGATAAAGTCTTAACTTCTCCACTTTGCGAGATACCATCTCTATTCTTATCGAACCAAAGACCTAGATCTTTAAGCTCATCTCCGGAGACCTTACCATCAAGGTCCTTGTCCATCTTAGATAAGGCTTCGTATCCATCTTTCCATGGAGTTCCACGCTCTTTACCTTCAATTAAAGAAGCCAAACCATTACCTCCAAAGGTCCAACTACCAAATAACTGAGTAGCTGAATCGATCATTCCCTTATGCTCAGGATCGTATACTAGAAGTGGTAAGGATTCAGATCCTCTCCACATCCAAGTATTGGATTCTGAATGAGGATTGAGCTTGAAATTCACTAGTGTGCTGGGCTCAGTTTTATAAGAATCATTCCAGATCAGCGAAATGGGAGTTGCCATTTCAGCGTAATAAGACATTGAGCCACATCGTAGATCATTATTATCAATGTCGGAAGTTTTTAGTATCTTGCAATTTTTATCTAGGTATAGACTACCATGTCTACAGCCATTCTCAGATAAACCAGCGCCTATTTGATTTACTCCAGCATGGCCCATATAATTTGTAGCCCCATAACCACCAGTGCAATTAATATAAGCTTTATTAGAGGCATAGTTTGCGGGATTCATTTTTGATCCTTTAAGCAGTTCATGCCATAGCAAACCAGTAAAACATGTTGCATACTTTTCGCTCATGGTGTTTCCGGCTCTATCAAATACTTTGTCCGCAGAATAATTATTGCTTAAGGGGCAGGCAGATTTATCTAGTAAATTTTTTATGATATTTTCGAAGCATGATAGTTCAGATGCCTTAGTCTGATCAATTTTAAGGGCCCCCTTTTTGTGAGTACTTCCATGCCTGAAGTTTAAAGTATAATAGTTACATGTTGGAGTAGCTGTTGGAGTTCTTGTTGCGGTTCTGGTCGCTGTCCTAGTTGCGGTTCTGGTCGCTGTCCTGGTTGCGGTTCTTGTAGCTGTAAGGGTCGCAGTTCTAGTTGCTGTCCTAGTTGCGGTTCTAGTCGCTGTAAGGGTTGCAGTTCTAGTCGCTGTCCTGGTTGCGGTTCTTGTAGCTGTGCGGGTCGCAGTTCTAGTTGCTGTCCTAGTTGCGGTTCTTGTAGCTGTGCGGGTCGCGGTACGAGTTGGAGTCCTTGTAGGAGTAATAACCTCGCATCTTACTGGTGTAACCCGTGGGCAGATTAATGGTGTTTCTACCGGGCAAGAGCAGGAGTCTGATCCCTCTTCGCTACCTATTATGTCATCGCTAGGTCTTGCGAAAACATTACCAAGGAAGGCAACAGTTATAATAAATGCTAAGATTTTTTTATTCATAATTTTATCTCGTATTTAAGAGCGGATCATGTCTGAAACTCTTCCCTATTTTAATTTACTTGCTTTCCAATTATATTCATAACTACCTGTTTCAGATAATGTAGAACCGGTAACTATTGTTTTACCAATCAACTCAGTCCCATTATTTGATAGCGTTGCTATGTTGTTTAGCGTAGCCCCACTTCCAGATTGAACCTGGAACTTTAGTTCGCTTAATCCTTCCGTATTTTTAGTCACGGTTCCATCAAAATGGGAGAACATCACTTGACTACTAACTTCGGGTACTCCTGACATACCAAGCTGAGTTATCGTTGTTCCCACTATCCCATTCTCAGAAGGCTCAAATGAGAATATCCCTGATCCGTTAGATGGGCCTCTGGATTTATCAGTTTCCCAAGCCCAAACTCCGTATACCCCTGGGGCAACTTCTTTCGCATGTTCTGACTTGATAGTAAAATCAGTATCTATGGGTTTGGTATTCTTAGAAGTTCCGTTATTTAGATTCTCAAGCAATACTCCTAAACCATCCTTCAGACCCTTTTCAGACCAGTCCATTGAACTTGCAACAACAGTTTGACCATCAACTTCTCTATCGTAACCCTTAGTTGCTACAATCGCTCCCTTTTCTGTCTTATCTGCTTTATAGTATAGAGCATTTACAGAGACTTCAGATAAAGTCTTAACTTCACCACTCTGCGAAATACCATCTCTATTTTTATCGAACCAAAGACCTAGATCTTTAAGCTCATCTCCGGAAACTTTACCATCAAGGTCCTTGTCCATCTTAGATAAGGCTTCGTATCCATCTTTCCATGGAGTTCCACGCTCTTTACCTTCAATTAAAGAAGCCAAACCATTACCTCCAAAGGT
>JBILFC010000258.1:0-4445 GCA_044351785.1 Bdellovibrionota bacterium | reverse complement strand
TTCAGGATTAATCTTAAATTTATCAAAAGTCTCTGGTTTCAGTCCTGTTAGAATTTTAGATACGGTTCGTCTTGTTAGTTTGGCCTCTTCAGAAAGTTTTCCAATTAAATCATACTTAACAGTTGATCTAATGGAGTTAGTTTCAAACTTGGTTTCAGATTCTCCAAGCCTGAAGCCTTCGCCTGATTCCAATTCATGATACTTGATATCATCTTTCTGCTCTCCACGGTGGACAGTATAAGATAGCGGTGAAACAATTAGCTCTTTATTCAGCTTCTGAATAGCTTTTTCAATAAGCTCTGAGCTATCAAAATGCACACTATAAACAGCCTTTTTATTGATCCTTGCCCAGAGTTCTTTAAATTCCTTCTTCTGGAAATTATCGTTTAAAGGGTTAGTCTTTTTATCTCTATCATTTTCAAATTCTGGAAGATCAGCATCACTATAAACGGAATCTATCAGCTGAAAGATTTGATCGGAATACTGTTTAATCTCGGCAGGAAGCTCTTCTAAGGCACCACTCTTCTTAGCTTCATGATAAGCATCCGAGATTCTGTCGTTATCATCTATATAATCTTGCTTTAATAGATACTTATAAATGGCTTTAGCCATTTGAGCATTGATCTCTATTTCTTGTCCATCAACCTTTATGCTCTTACCTAAGAAATAGTCCTGATCAGCGATTCTTGGCCTTGCCTCCAATGCATTTACATACTCTTCTTGTAATGTAGATACTATACTCTTATAACTATCTGCTGCTACGACAGTAAGTACATTTATATCATGCACAGTTGATGGATGATCCTGCCTGTCACCATTTTGATCTACTGATAATCTAAGTCCTCTTCCGATCTCTTGCCTAAGTGGTGTTTTATTGGAATAATTTGCATGTTTTAAAGCACATATTACAAATACGTTAGGATTATCCCATCCCTCTCTAAGAGCTGAGTGAGAAAAAATAAACCTAGTTGATTCACTGAAAGATAAAAGCCTCTCTTTATCCTTAAGAATTAAGTCATACGCATCAACATCATCGGTCTCAGAAGAGCTAGATTTGGTACTAGGGTCTATTAATCTTTTACTTTTCTTATCTATTGAAAAATAGCCATTATGGATTGACGCCACACTATCCCTATTTAGATAGCTTAAATATTCAGGATGCAAACTATTACTATCTTTAAAATTCTCTAGGCAGCTCTGATACTCTTCTTCAAAAGCTTTGGCATAATCTCCACCTTCTTCCCCAGCTTCCGAGTAAACTCTATATTTTGACACCTCATCTATAAAGAATAAGCTAAGAACCTTAATACCCCTTCCATAAAGGACACGTTCCTTTTCCAGATGGGCACTTATTGCTTCTCGAATCTGGATGCGTCTAAGCGTGGCCTCGTTTACATCACCCACTGCCTCGCCCGAAACTAATTCTACTCCATTAGTAAATGTAAGTGTATTTGAAATGGCGTTAATTTCATTAACAACATAATCCTTATACTGATCTAACTCTTTAGATAATATGTGTAGATTATCTCCTTTTTTCACCACTCTTGTGATTTTTTTTAATCCTGATTTTTGCTTAACTTCAAGTTCAATCTTCGCAGTAGGAGCCTGCTTAGAAACTTCTATTGATTGAAGATATAAATAAGCGCTAGTTCCACTTAATCCTTTAACTGATATTCCTCTAACCGCAATTTTTTTAACTAGCTTTTGATTATAAGCATCTAAAGCATCAAGTCTATAAACGATGTTATGTGTTTTCTTATGAGTCGCGGAGTACCTAAGAATCATCAAGGGATTAAACTCTACAAGAGACTGGAGGGTGGCATCACCCTCCATCTTCTGTGGTTCATCCAGAATAAGAATAGGCCTGTTAGCTTTGATTACATCTATGGGTTTTCTACTTTGAAATTCGTCTAACTCTTCGTAGATCCTCCTATTATCTTTTCCTCTAGCGTTAAATGCCTGCACATTTATAACCATAATATTAATCCCATAGTCTGAAGAGTAACTCTCAAGATTATGAAGTTGTTTAGAGTTATAGATAAAAAACTTGGCCTTCTTATGATATTCTTCCTGAAAGTGGTCCGCCGTTATTTCTAGCGATTTATAAACTCCCTCTCTTATTGCTATACTAGGAACTACAATAATAAACTTACTCCATCCGAACCGTCTATTCATCTCAAAGATAGACTTAATATAACAATAAGTCTTACCCGTTCCTGTTTCCATCTCGATATCAAGGTTGATTCTCGATATCCTTGAAACACTAAGTTCTGAAGATTGATTAATATTCTGCGCACGCTGAACTGCTTGAATATTTTCTAACAACTGAGCTTCTGTTATTAGTAGGTCAGAATTTTTAAAACCCTCCATTTCATTCACTGATGTCATGGAATATTGATCTGGATGAAATCTATTTACCCCTGGATCCATTAGGTATCCAAGTCCTTGACTAAAGGGCTGGCCTTTAAAGCAATCAATCACAGCCTCTACTGCTTTGGTTTGAAATTCTTGCTTTTTAAATTTGAGTTTCATACTGACTTTATATACTCCTAACCTCAGTCTTAGGACTCAGCAACTTAAATATCTGCTCCACATTAATCTTCACGCTATCATCTTTAAAGCCAGAATCCCTAAAAACTACCCTTAGAGGTTTTCTACCAGCAAGTTCTTTACAAAAGTCTTCTGTAATCTCACCATTACTTGCAAAACAAGCAACAAGAGCATTCTGATCTACGAAAAAGACATTCTTGCCTTGAATCTTATCTTTCTGTATTGGTAAGGTTAAGCCAGTACCCCAGTCAAGGAGAACTTGGAATAGTAGATCCTCTTCACTACGATCTTCTTTAATATTATCTACATAATGAAACAATCCATCCTGTTCTAAGCTATCAGGATTATAATAGACGTCTTTCATATTAGTGGTATCAACCTTAAGCACTCTAAAACCTACATCCAAATCCCGAGTAAATAATTCATTACTCTGTTTTATTACTAACCCCACTCTTCTAATCCTTTCTTTAGTAATTTCTGAAAGTACTAATGGCTTGTTAATTATATTACAAAATTGGATTGCCGGCAGATGAGCTTCAATAGAGCTATCCAAATTCTCCGGTAACTGAACAGCAATAATTCGAAGAGGATGTGCATACTCGAACGCAGCGTGGAATATCGTTCCTGAACCAGCAAAAAAATCTAATACTATATCTTGAGACTTGCAGTTTGCAATAGACAATAACGCTATAAGCAAACGAGGAGGTTTGGGATTGCTAAATGTATTTTTTATATTATTCATCAAACCTGAAAGGATGGAATTTCCTTCTTGGTTGCTTCCAAATTTATCTGAGGGCCACCAATTTGTAGCGCATTGTCCTTCTTGCTCTCTTTCTGACCGAAAATATTTTTTTCTGGGCAATCCATTACCTCCATCCGAAAAAACTATACGTCCATCATTTAATAGAGCCTTAAAATTATTGTCGTCCCCTAGCCACTCTTCTTCGAATATCTTGCCACTGGGAGATTGAATTCTATATTTGGAGCCTGACTGATCACTGCCTGCCTTCCAAGGTTTGGTTGACCATTCTCCCCGAGGATCATTGTCTGGATTAGAGAACTCACCAGTAAGTCCAACCTTCCCAACTCCCATTTCCTTTAATGCTTGATTATTCTTTGAAAACGCTAAAATATGCTCTGCCACTAAACCTATCATCTTAGTAGGATCGTTTGGTTGATTATGACGTCGGCGCCAGTGAATGTGCCCCTGAAAATTTTGACTACCAAACACCTCATCACAAACCTTCCTTAAATTCTGTACCTCCCCATCATCAATACTAAGAAAAATTACCCCATCATCCCTCAACAAATTCCTAGCCAACTTCAACCTAGGATACATCATACTCAACCAATCGCTATGAAACCTTCCATTGCTTTCAGTATTAGCCACCATCCGATTCCCTTCCTCGTCCTTCTGCAAAGATCTCACAAAATAACTATCTGTATCCTCCGTAAAATCATCTTCATAGATAAAGTCATTACCAGTATTATAAGGTGGATCAATATAAATCATTTTCACTTTTCCAAGATAAGTTTCTTGTAAAAGCTTCAAGGCATCCAGATTATCTCCTTCTATAAATAAATTCTGAGTAGTATCAAAATCAACACTCTCTTCCCTACAAGGCCGAAGAGTCTTTGCAATCGGAGCATTTGCTGTAAGTAGTGCCTCTCTTTTCCCAGGCCAATTCAACTGGTATCTCTCTATTGGCCCATCAACGATAGCATATGAAAGCTCTTGTTTTAATAAATCAAAATCAATCGATCGCTTAAGATTTCCTTTACCGTCATCCGCTTCAGTTACGCAGTTAGGAAAAAGCTCACTTATCTTTAAAATATTCTCTTCTGTTAAATCAGGCGTTTTTAGTTTCAATTTTTCCATAAGTGTTACTTCTCTA
>JBILFC010000257.1:0-4449 GCA_044351785.1 Bdellovibrionota bacterium | reverse complement strand
ATTTGCTGCATTACAAAGAATAACAAAATCGACTCTGTTAAGAATTAAATCTAGAAAAGAAAATAGAGAATGTACTGGGGTTTCTAAATATTTATGTTTAATAGCCGGTAGGATTATAGATTTAATTCCCTCCACATTCGTCTCTGATCTAAAAGGACTTGAGAATCCATACTTCCGACCATACACTCTAATTTCATAACCTCTTAAAGCAATTCTCTTTCCTAGCTCTTCAGCAAAAGTTTCAAACCCGCCATAACGAGCAGGCACACCTCTTGTTCCGATGATAGCAATTATTGGTTTTTCTTTATTTTTAGACAATGTTATATAAGTATTGAGAATATGAATTTAGAACTCTCTAATCGCCTATTAATAAACCTTTTTCAAGTTCTTTAAAGATTTTTACAAAATGTTCGAATACAAAAGAGAATATTCTATCCCTAAATGGTCAACAAGACCGAGTATCTCTGTACTAGTACCAGTATATAATCACTCTAAATACTTGAGTAAATCGATCCAATCAATTCTATCTCAAAATGACTTAATCGAATGGGGCGCGAAATTATCGATTAAAGTACTTAATGATGGTTCAACAGAGCCAGTAAAAGAATGCTTAAAAGAATATCTGGATGCAGGATTAATAGAATATCTGGATGCAGGATTAATAGAATACCAAGAGAAAATAAATCAAGGTCTACCCTCAGCTTTAAATGATCTATACAAATGGGACGACTCTAAAGCCTCAGACTTTCGAACATGGCATTCAGCAGATAATTTGTATCTTAAAGAAAGCCTTCTGAGAATGGCATCATTTCTAGCCGCTAACCCTGATCTAGATTTTACATTTTGCAACGTACAACTAATCGATGAATCTGATAGCCCAGCTAAGAACTCTCACTATAGGCAAGCTGACCAAACCAACAAGGACTCTTCAGTACTTAATCTTAATTATCCAACTGAGCTACTTCTAGAATTCAATGACAATTTTATCAATGCTTGCTTTCTTGAAAGAACAAGCACTAGTAGGTTACTACCGAAGTATCAAACAGATTGTAAGGGCTTTGAAGATTATATTCACTGGTTAAATTATAGCATTATAGGAAAAGGAGAACATATCAATCTACCCGATCCCCTCTATCAATACCGAATACATGAAGACACGATGACTCACCAAATAGGCTCAGACAGCCTATCTAGAGCACAAAAAGAGCATGTAGAAATTGCTAGAACAAGAAATAATAACTTTAAGTTAAATACTTTAATTGATCAAACGAGTTTGCCCACTCCCTACGATCCTCCCAAGATTTTATTAAGAGCAAGAAATAGATATCTTCATTTATTCGGCTCAGCTTATCAAAATCGAGGCAAAGTATTAATATTTATTCCAGATGAAATAGGATCAGCGCAAAAAAGAATCTTAAATTTCATACAAAAAAATCCGAACCTAGGAATAATCTTATACTCTAGATCTGAAAGTAGTCGAAAGAATGCAGATAACTTATATCTAGGAAGTAACCTAGCTTCTAACTTACGCATAGTAGATTCTAGACCCTTAGAAAATAGCACTGAAGATCAGCAACATCTACTAAATGCCTTAGGTAGCGTAGATGTAATAATTTCAATAAACTGTTTCTTAGATTCACCGCTCACTGAAAACTTCCATGAGGAGTTAGTCCTAGGTGCATCCTCTGGGCGGGTGGTACTTGCACCTGCTACATGTAAAGAACTTTCCGGACCACTTGCCAATCACTTTCCTTGGTCAGATCATGAATCCATGCCTCAGGAGATAAAATCACTCAAAACCGACCTATCTACTGCGCATTATGACGCAATTTTAAGGCATTTTTCAGTGCAAAGAGTTCAGAAATTAAAAAATTGTTGTTGAATTAGTTCTTCCGAATTAAGATGCTCGAGCCTCAATTAAACATTAATGAAGGCTTATTTTATTTACTATATCAAGGTGTCAATTCTTAATTATGATTTACAATACCCACATGAAAAATATTCTAAAAAAAGGCGCACTACTAGCAAGTGTAGGAGCTATAACTTTTACTCAATCTGCTCTTGCTGCTGATCTTGATCAAGCAGCTTTTGATAAAGCCATGGACAAGTATCTATCTTCAGATGCAAGCATGGAGAAAATGAGCAATGCTATCCAAGCTTTCTTCACTAAGAAAAAGATGGAAGAGGCAAAGAATGCTGAAAAAGCAGAAGCACAGAAGATGGAAGATCAGTTCAAAAACCCAGTAAAGGTAGATGTTGCTGATAGCCCATTCAAAGGTCCAAAAGATGCTAAAGTAACTGTAGTTGAGTTTTCTGATTTTCAATGCCCTTTTTGTTCAAAAGGAAAAGCAATTGTTGATCAGCTAGTGAAAATGTACCCTAAGGAAGTTAAAGTTGTATTTAAAAATCTTCCATTAGATTTTCACCCTCAGGCTATGCCAGCTGCTAAAGCATCTCTTGCTGCGGGGAAACAAGGGAAGTTCTGGGAAATGCATGACTACCTTTTTGACAATCAACCTAGTCTAGCTGACGGATTCTATGCAGAAGCTGCTAAAGCAATTGGCTTAGATACTGCAAAGTTTCAAAAAGACTTCTCTGATCCTGCAATTGAAGCAGCGGTCAAGAAGGATCTAGAGCAAGCTCAAAGCCTTGGAGTACAAGGAACACCTAACTTCTTCATTAACGGAGTTAACTTAAGGGGTGCATATCCTATCGAAGATTTCAAGAAAATCATTGATAAATGGTTAGCTACAAAATAATGTTTTATAGCTAAAAAAAGGGAGAGCATAGCTCTCCCTTTTTTATTTAGGTTTTTAATCTTGGTCTTGATCATATTCCAAGACCCCGCCGGGATCCCTGCCCTGGAAATAAGTATTTAACTTTTCCAATACTCCACTAATTAAATCTGATAGGCCCTCCCTTGTCACAGCCGAAACTTGCAAACCACCTACAGTATTCTCTAATGCCCTACGTTCAATATCACTAAGTCTATCGCATTTATTTAGAACTAAGATTTTCTCTTTCTCATCATAGTCAAGATCAAGCAAGGTATCTTCTACTACTTCGATATGTCGTTTAATATCTTCCTGAGATGCATCTACTACATGAAGTAAAAGATCTGCTTCCCCTACTTCTTCTAAAGTAGCTCTAAATGCGCCAATCAATTCATCGGGCAAATTCCTAATAAAACCTACAGTATCAACAAAAATGATTTCCGCATCATTAGGGAATCTCATTCGTCTGCTAGATGGATCTAAAGTGGCAAATAACTTATTCTCTACAAAAGTATCACCTTTAGTAATTGCATTTAAGAGCGTTGATTTACCAGCATTGGTATATCCAACTATAGCAACGCAAGGCACTCCACGTTCTTGCCTTCTAGACCTTCTAAGGCCTCTTTGCTGTGAAACCTCTTCTATTTTATGCTCCAATAAGGTAATTCTATCTCTGACTCTTCTCCTTGAAACTTCAAGCTTAGTCTCTCCTGGTCCACGTCCACCAATTCCACCAGATAACCTACTTAAACCAGAATCTCTCTCTGTAAGCCTAGGAAGCGTATATTTAAGCTGCGCTAACTCAACCTGTAACCTTCCTTCTGCTGACTTAGCTCTACCTGCGAAAATATCTAATATCAATAAACTTCTATCTATTATTTTAAGCTCTGTTAGTTGAGAAATAGCTCTTAACTGACTTGGAGTAAGTTCTGAATCAAAGATTAAAATATCTGCCCCGTGATCAAGAGCCAATAAAACTAATTCTTCTATTTTCCCCTTACCTATGACTGTCCTAGGATCTAGCTCACGCCTCCTCTGAATAAACTCATCTGCCACTGATACCCCTGCTGTCCTTGCAAGTTCCCTCAACTCCTCCATGGAATATTCAGCATCAATCATTGATCCCTTATAAACACCTACTAAGATAGCTCTATCTTTCTGAACTTGTTTAGAATTCTTAGAAATACTTACTTCATGTGTATTATCTAGATCTTGAAGAAATAGTGATAAACCAGTGTCAAGCTCTGGCCATGATCTATGAGATACAACTTCAGAATAAGATCTCCTAGAATTTAGCGTTTGCTCCATATTAAGAAAAGCTAAGGAGCAAGCTTTAGAGGTCCCATCATCACCGACAGCGATTAAACAAACTAAGTCTAAACGTAACTTCTCTAGATCTGTGATCAAGTCCTGAGGGATAACAGGAGATATAAATGATCCTCCTATTTGATAATTTCTGATTAAAGTCTCAGCTAAAAGACTTGCACTGCCTTCCTGCTTCTTCCACTCTAATGACTCTGATGGAGTAAATACTACAACACGAAGCCTACGCAGTCTCCCCGCCTCAGAACGTGAGCGTCCTAAATCGGGTAAATATACCCTGCCCTTAGTCCCAACTGCGACAAACTCAATTCGACCATCCCGTCCAATAATTAGGCCTATAGTCCTAGAGATA
>JBILFC010000256.1:0-4483 GCA_044351785.1 Bdellovibrionota bacterium | reverse complement strand
AAGACTCATAAAGTAAGGCAGATTCAGTACCGCTAAAAAGTGCTCGTGCTAACCCCTCTAGTAGAGCGCCGAAAGCAAGCACCCAAAAACTTATGCCAATTGCATAGCAGGTAATATAGCCCGTCGCATATACTGCACCATAAATCATTGTGCGACGCCTCCCGATACCATCAGAAAATATTCCAGCTGGAACCTCAAGCAAAGCCTGGGAAAGAAAGACAATAGAATAAATCGTCATTGCACTTGCATAAGACAAAGTGATCTCTTGAAAATAAATCACCGCAATCGGCCAATGAGGGCGAAAGCAGTTAAAGAAACTAAAATAGTGAAGAGTGCGGATATTATTCATATGAGAAAATGCTATAACCAATAGCCTATAGAGTCCAATCGCCTAACCCCTTATAAATATTTACCTTAAATACAGACCTTGACTGCTATACAAATTGTATATACAATCAAGCCATGGCTCAGAAACTCATATCAATTCGCATTCCTGAAGAAGTACTTCTCTTCTTTAAAGAGTACTATCAGGATGGATATCAAAAGGAGATTAAGAAGCTTTTAGCAGATCATATGATAAAGTCTCAGACTCATTCATTGATTACTATGCCCAGTGCTTCTGGCATTACGATCGCAATCTTCAAATTACGCCTAGCAATATGAATATTGTCATAGAGGGACTAAGGAAACACGGTGGTAAAAAGGGATATATTTTAGCCAATGAATTATCGCAACTGACTATGCCTAAACTTCCTGCCAATTAACATTTAAACTAGACTTAATTTAATATTATCAACTAAACTCTCATTTAATTAATTTTGCCAATTAGATTCCACATGAATTTCAATTTCATTTTAAAGCTTCAGTTATTTGTCATTCTTATCATTTTAACCTGGGAGAACAATGCTTCTGCTGATTCCAATAAAGATGATAAAATGTGCGGAACATGCCCCTGTAGAATTCTAGAGGATTATGTAATTGATACTATCGGACAGAAAAAAGTTCCTCCACCCAGCCTGGCTACCTTTTCAAATTTTAAAAAAGGAACTGAGATGGCAAAAATCTTCGAAGCTGCTGGAATTCCCTCTAAAGATATCGGATCTGGATTGTACATCTTTGTATACGAATTAAGTGATGGCGGCACGTGCACAGTAGGGACATCAAACTATAAAGGGAATGCTATGTATGTAGATTGTAAGTAGATACCAGAACCGCTATCTACTTAACGAAAGTGTCAGAAAATTCTACTCCCTAACAAACCTCCCATCCTCCATCTTTGTTATCCCAAGCTTATACTCAAAGTGCTTTCCATTCTCATCCTCTTTTACGCAAGACCTTCCTAAAGCACTTTTTTCTAAACACTTTCCGATCAATAGAAGAATAAATATACCTTGATTCAAATGACTATATTTGCTATAATGTGACCATGGGTATAGTCAAATCGATTCCAATAAGTCAATTCAAGGCCAAAGCCCTTCAATTCATTGAAGATGTTCGCCTGTTAAAGGGGGAATACGTTATCACCAAGCGAGGTGAGGAGGTTGCAAGGGTAGTTCCTATCGGTGGAGATTCAGGTATAGCAAAAATGGGCCAACTAAAAGGCACCGCATCAGAATCAACAGACATAGTAGGCCCCTTAGACCATAACATGTGGGAGGTTCTTAAATAAATGACCTATCTTCTTGATACCCATGTGTGGATATGGTGGAATATTGATCCTGAAAAGTTAAGTTCTAAGGCAATAGAGATAATTAACAACACAAAGTCGAATAAAAAACTTTTACTCTCAGCAATCTCGATATGGGAATTTTCAAAGCTAGTAGAATTAGGCCGATTAAGTTTAAAGATAGACGGGGAAAAGTGGATAGATCAAGCTTTAAAAATCCCTAATCTTCAGATCGTTCCACTCTCGCCAACCATATCTTGGAAATCTACCCAATTACCACAACCTTTTCACAAAGACCCCGCGGATCAAATTATAGTTAGTACCGCAAGAGAAGAAGGCGCGATAATTATAACTAAAGATAGTTTAATCACCAACTACCCACATGTTCAAACTATTTGGTAGCTTAAGCTCTATCAATATTTATCCCCCTCGCAATATAAATAGACCACAAAGAAAGTACTGACGGTACAACAGCATAAAGAACCCTTGTTGTAAGTTGTAAGGTTTCAGAATCTAGTTGTCCAGAATCTAAACCACTTTGCCCAATGATATATAATCCTAAGCCAGAGCCTATCGCCTGACTAAATTTCTTAATCACAGACCATATACCCATAAATGCCCCACTGAAGTCTCCTTTATTAGCCTGATTTACTTCAGTGACTATCTGCGCT
Organism: Bdellovibrionota bacterium; assembly: GCA_044351785.1. GTDB lineage: Bacteria > Bdellovibrionota_C > UBA2361 > SZUA-149 > DAOLCO01 > JAIYCX01. The sequence continues at coordinate 2,146 of JBILFC010000256.1, read as the reverse complement.
TGGATAATGCTGGGTAAAGAAAATGCACCACCGAATCCAAGTGCTGAAAGAGAAATTAAAAATAAAAACTGTGAATAATCACCTTTAGACAAAAAAGCCACAGGCAAGAAAAATCCAGCATTTATAATCTGAGCGATAAACCATAGCTTAACTATGGGAAACTTATTAGAAAGCAATATCCACATTGGCAAAAACAATATCCCGATACCAAAGTAAACTAATAATGATAAATTAGCCTGTTCAGTACTTAACCCCAAAACTATCTCACAAAAGAATAGAAACAAACTAGCTGGCAGAGCCATACCCAATCCGGAAACTAAATAAGACAGAGAAAGGGTTTTAAATTCGGAGGAACTAAAAGGAAGTTTTACCAAAGACTTAAAAGAAGTCGTTGAAGTTTTAATACTAATAGTAGGGAACTTTATGTCTGGCTTAAATAAAAATAAAAGAAAAAGTGAGAATATCAGTAAAGTACCGTAGATAATTCCGATACTCTCAATAGCCTGATCCTTAATTAAGATATATTGAAAGACTATAATAGGAATCACACTAGCAAGCAGAGTCCCAAGGATAACATTTAGATCTCTCAATCCAAGAAGCCTTGCCCTTGTTTTAATGCTACTTGAACTAATACCAATGGACTCATACGGTACAGCCACAAGAGTTGAACCCAAATAGAAAACCAACGAAACAACCAGAAAATATAAATTCACATCTTCAGGTGCATAGAAATCGGGACTAAGTAGTAAATAAAAAGCAAAAACTAAAATCAAAACTCCCGGTATAAGAAGGTAGAACCTACTAAATCCCCTTTTTAAAAGTAGATCACTTAATACTCCACAAATTGGATCAGTTAAAGCATCGAAAAGCCTAACTAATAAGATAAACAATCCAAGCTTACTTACAGTTGCGCCGAAATAGTCTGCATACCATTTAGGTAAATATACATAGTAAGATAATACTATCAGAGATAAAGGTAGAGCTAGAAATGAATAGTAGAACGAGTTGACCATGTGCTAGGCTTTAACAAAGGCTATAACGCTTAGCAAGCACTAGAAACATACTATCTCAATCTAGCCCGAGAGGAATCCTGATTCTCTCCTAAAGCTAACAATGTCTGATTACCTTCATTTAAAAGTATCAAGGAACCATTATCGGCTATGCGCAATTTATTTATATCATTTATTTGCACATTCTGACGCCAGATCTCCTTATTATTACCATCAAAAAGAACTAAATCACCCCCAGAAACAAATTTTAAATAACTGGCATCAGTTCCATCCGTATCTGATTCCCAAATAGGATCTTTAAAATCTCTATAAAGCACCAAATTACCATCATTTTGCAGTGCTAATGAATATTTCTTATTAGATGACCATATCTGCTGTTGTGCATGTAGCACCTCATCAGTTCTTAACTCATAATTCAGATCATGAGTTTTCCAAAGTTTTTCTCCCCCTTGACCCTCTAGATAAAGCACTCCATCATCTTGATCGATTACCAACCTATGACCTACTTGATTAACTTTATTAGCTGTCCAAATCAGCTTGTCTTTCCTATTATAAAGATTAAGCTGGCCGTCTAAATCCAAACTTAAACGGTGAGCATAATCGTCTCCAACAGGCGCATTCCAGAGAGGCAAGTTAAGGTTAGCATACAAAGTTAAATTTCCACTGGCATCTAAGTTTAACGCAAACTTATTATTCTTTGAATAGAATCTATCTTCTACATATAAGGACTCACCTTTTTCTAAAGAATATTTTTTAGTAATTGAGGATTCATTAGCAGCTAAGATCTGCAATTTATGCTCTGAGATATAGTTACCTTTATTCTCAGCTGGAATTAAATCTGTAAAAAATTTAATATTATGTTTTATTCCTGCACCCTCTAAAATAATTTTAGCTAAATCAATCTGATATATAGTCTCAGCAGTAGGATAACTTAAATCATTCTTATCTGCATTAGTAATAAGAAATAACGATCTATCTTTACTCATTCTATTAATCGCTCTTGAACTGAGTAGATGGCCCATCATCAAATGATCTGGATAAAGATAAATTACCGTATCTTGATAAAGGTTCTCTTCTCTAAGAAAGTTAATTAGACTAGAGACATGATAGTCAGTAGCAGCGACCATAAAATCTAG
>JBILFC010000255.1:0-4487 GCA_044351785.1 Bdellovibrionota bacterium | reverse complement strand
AGCTGATATTTATGACTGTAGCTTAGAAGAAGTAATCGCAAATTATGTTCAATATTATGCATCAGGTGCAGGTCATACCGCTAAAGCAAAAAGGTATGACTTGTATTATTTTCATAAATTTCTGACTAAAGACAATAAGGGAGTAATTAAAATTAGAAACTGGACCTTACAGACAACCAATGATTTTATAGACTCTAGGCTGGCTGCGGGTGAAGCCCCTTCTACTGTTTCTAGAAGATTAGCTACCTTAAAGCATTTTGGTCGTACGCTTGGTGATCGAGTTCCTGGTTTCATAAATCCAGCACGAGAAGTTAAGCCCCCTTCTTATAAATTAGAGAAGCCTCAAGGCCTAAGTAAAGAGATTGTGCAGGTCTTAAAAGAAAGCGCTAAGTGTCTTTTAGACGAGAAATCTAATTCTTTCTCGTCCGTAAGGAACTTGGTGCTGTTGGATGTATTATTGGCTACTGGTCTTAGAGCAGATGAGGTTAGGCTACTTAAGCGTAGTCAAGTTAGTACTGATTTTTCTTGGTTAAAGAATGTAAAGACTAAGGGGAAAAAGTTTAGAGACGTTTATCTGCATGAGGGAGTTTCCAATAATTTTAAAGAGTATCTTGAGATATCTAAATTTTATATTGAAAATTTGTTCCCAGAAGCAAGAGAGTTAAATCAACAAGCATGGGCGCAATTTCCGGTTTTTATAAGTAGTCGTGGTGCCTCTATTAGTGATCCACAATCTTTTACCATGGCACCCAAAACACTATGGCGTGTGATATCTGAAATTGGAAAAAGAGCAAATCTTATTTCGGAATGTGAACTACCAAATCTTCATCCGCATAAGCTAAGACATGCCTTTGCTCATGGGCTACTTGATTCTTCTAATGATATAAGGCTTGTGGCTCAAGCCCTTGGTCATAGCGATGTAAGAACTACTATGCGTTATACTGAGCGTTCTAAGGAAGAACTAGTAACTGCCATAGAAATTTCTAGGGAGAAGGGGAAGCTATAATAGTCTCCCCTTCTTTAAATTTTTATAAGCTATCAATTGCCTTAAGTGCGTCAGCATAATTAGGTTCTGCTGAGACCTCAGAGACGTACTCAACGTGAACGATCTTATGATCTTTATTAAGTACAAAAACTGCTCTAGCTAAAAGTCCAGCACCTTCCATATCTACGCCATAGCTTTTTCCAAAAGTTCTATACTTATAGTCACTAGCAATTCTAATGTTCTCTAAGCCCTCTGCTCCGCAAAAGCGACTAAGAGCAAAGGGTAAATCTCTACTTACACATAAAACAGTAACTGAATCCCCTTTCTCGTTCATCTCTTCATTGAATTTACGAGTTTGCACTTGGCAAGTTGGTGTGTCAACGCTAGGGACTACTGACAAGATTAAAACTTTACCTTTAAAATCTGAGAGTGAAACATCCTTTAGATCTCCACCACTAAGTGTAAAGGCTGGTGCATCTTGGCCAAGACTAATGCTTGTACCTGATAATTCTACTGGATTGCCATGAAGGGTGATATTTTGGTTATTTGCTGACATAATTGTATTATTTAAAATTACTAATCCTTGTAAGATAGCAAATTAAATAATCATTGCAAAATATGAAAAAATCAGTCTGTTGGTTTAGTCACAGAAGCTTGCTTTCTTCCCGCCCTTGCAGAAGATTCTTTGAAAGAAACCAACTTTAGATTTAGTTTCTGTAATGCTCCTACCGCGTTCATCTAGGTCATGCTCATCAAATATACTAAGGCTATTTTTATCTATTTCTTTTTTAGAGGCTTTCTTTTGTATGCCTTGGACAGAGCTATAGAAACCTTTTTCTAATTCTGGATTTTCTTGAAAGAAAGAACTTATTACATACCATAATGCTAATACAACAACGGTAAAGACAACAACTCGCATTTTTGTCTTAAAACTAAGCCACGGCTGATACGGTTTGTCATCATCATTACCCTTGGCCTCACTGCTAGCATTAGGAGAGCTGGAATCTCCTGCATTAGCTGTTTTATTTACATTATCGCGAAATGGATGATATTGGCTTAAAGAACTCATAGCAATCGTACGACATTATTATTTTCTCAAACGTTATGGTCCTAACTACCATTAACGCTACTTAGCTGGTAAAATAGATTTAATTATGGAAAAACAACAACTTAGAGAAAGGGCATTGTCGCTTAGAAGCACTTTAAAGGACAAGGAAGTCTTTTCAAAATCCATTAGCGAACTTGCAATCGGGGAAATAACTAATAATAATTATAAGTATATCTCCTGCTATTATCCTACTAAGGGGGAGGTAGATACTCGTTTAATTCTAGACTTTTGTCTGGCAAATGGGATAGCGCTTTTTATACCCCATATCTTCCCCGACAATACCATGGCAATGTTAAGGCTATTTTCATTAGAAGATCTAGAAGAGTCAATTTATGGCTTGATGCAAATCAGAAATGAAATAATCTATTCCGAAGATAGGAGTATCGATTCAGAGATTATTGACGTCGTATTTACTCCCCTACTTTCATTTGATAAGAATAAATTTAGATTGGGTTATGGTAAAGGTTTTTATGATCTTTACTTTAGTTCTATAAGTACTAAAGTAAAGAAAGTTGGCCTTGCATATAGTATTCAAGAGATTGAAGAGCTACCAGTACTGCCACATGATATTAAACTAGATTCTGTTATCACGGAGCTTGGAATAATCTAATCTTTATTAAGGTTTGACTGTTCTAAATACCACTTTCTAAATGGATGGGGTTGAATTAATTCAGGAGCGGGCTCACCATTTAAAAATTTGTGTCCATAAGCCTTAGCTAATTCTAAACTTCTTTCTGATCCTAACTGTAGGAGAGATAATAGAGCTTCCTTTCTTAACTGTTGGTCACTATCAAATTGCATCAGGTGGGATATTCTTTCTAGTACTGCTGGTTTAAGGGTAGCTAAATCAGCCGCACATCGTAAAGTAGCTATCTTAACGTGAGTGTTTAATTGAGAGGTGAAAATCATTTCATAAAGTTGATACGCAGTTTCAACTGATTCGGAGGTAAGAAAGGTTCCATAGATACAGAGAGGGTAAATGGCATCGTCTATACTTTCCGTGACTACACCATTTGCTGTGATCCATTTATTAACAGTATCCTTAGTTCTGTCTAAGTTTAAGTTTACATAATTTTTAATGGTAACATCTGTTTTAGGAGATACTTCAAATCCAATTCTTTTAAGAAGTAAGCAGGCTATCTTAGGACCTTTAATCTCTTCAACGTCCCCAAGACACTCCTCCCGGAGATAGGCTTCGGCACTTTCTGGTGCTTTTATAATACGTGCTAAAGCTAGGATAGCTTGATAATAGAGGCTACTGTAATCTGACTTATCTTTTTCAGTCTCTGGAACAGATTTTAAGACTTCTAGGACTGTAGAAGTTGCAAATGCCGCCCTAGATCCAAATGAGCCGATCACTTTAACAATCTCAATTCTTTCGCTTGAACTGAGTTTAGACTGAGTATCAGTAAGGCTAGACTTTAAATCATTAGAAAGATCAGTAAGATCCGACCTAAGCCAGTCTGGAAACTCAACAGCTCTTCTGATATCAACTGGATTCTCCCCTACTCCTAAGGTTCGGGCATGTTCTAACTTAGAACTAGTGCCATCGTTTTTAGAAACTATGTAAGTAGGATCAAAAAGTGAAAACCATAAAAGTATTGTTAAACTTAATGTGAACAAAAATAGAAATAAGGTCGGCTTATCTTTCATTGAGATATATGATAACTTTTTAATGCTGTTGGATTCTTTGAGGGTATGAATAGGAGGTAAAGTCCGATTATAAAAAGAGGAATAGATATGACCTGTGCCTGAGATAGATCTAAGTAAACCCTATCTTCTATTCTAAGATACTCAACCAAAAATCTAGAGATTGAGCTTAAAATAAGATAAAGACCGAATATCTGTCCCTGCCAGGGAAGTGATTTTAAGGAGAATTTAGAGGATAATATTAGCAGAATAACTACGGAATAGAGAGATTCATATACAGGCGTTGGATGGACTAAGGATTCAGTAGCTACCACACCATACTTATAGGAAGTAGCCCATAATTGGTCTGTCACAATTCCATAATCTCCATCACCAGAAAGCTGGCAACCAATTCTACCGATTGCATAACCTAAAGCAAGAGCAGGTGCCACAAGATCTGACATTCTATAAAAGCTGAGGTTATTTTTTCTAAGGAGTAGATATACGGCTAACATTCCACCGATTAAACCGCCATAGAATACGAAGCCTGCACTACTGAATATGGTTCCTATAGGATCTTCTATTAACAATCTCGGGTTGGAAAGTATTGATACAATTCTTGCTCCTAACACTCCTCCTATGCCTGCCCAAGTAATCATATCTTCCGCCAGCTTACTTGTAAGTCCCGAATTTATGCAATACTTTGCAAGTAGTGCATATGCGCCTAGGAAACATAAAAGCATTAAGAAGCCGAAACTATAAAAT
>JBILFC010000252.1:0-4538 GCA_044351785.1 Bdellovibrionota bacterium | reverse complement strand
ATTTACTTTGGCCTATCTCTGGGATGAGAACAAATTTGAGTTGAGACCATTTGAAGCAATTGATTGCCAGTGGGCAGAAGAAAATGTAAAAAATAAAAAGGAGCAGACATGATTCAACATAAAAACGGATTAGACCTAAGTCAGAGTGTAGGATTTCTAAACCCTGAACCTCCCATCTTAATGAAAGAAGATGATCTAGTTCAGGACTGCATTAATACTTTAAAAAACGAAAAAGGCGGATCTATACTGATCATAGATCAAGTTGGTAAACTTTCAGGGATATTTACAGAAAGAGACGTACTTAAAAAAGTCATAGGTAATGATACCGCCCTTAAAGGCCCCCTTTCAGCCGTCATGACAAAGAACCCCATGACTATACAGATGACAAGCCCCCTCGCCTTCTCCCTTCAGCTCATGTCCGAAGGAGGCTTTAGGCACGTACCGATCGTTGATGATGAGGGATATCCACTGGGGTGTATCTCTATGAAGGATATCGTGGATGAGGTGGTGAGGAGGTATGTGCTGGAGTAGTGGTAGAAAACAATTTATAACCTAGCCTATTTTAAAATGCCCCTTAACCTACGCTTCGTGCGCAGGTTAGGGGCAGTGGATTCAACCTTTCTTCCATCCTTCGCCTTCATCATCCTCTTCTGGAACAACACCAGTATCAGGGCCTTGCATTTCAGCCAGACGTAAACCTTCTAGGTTTTTTCTAGTCAATCTACTTTTTGTAGTTCCTAGTTATAAAGCTGTATTATTCTCGTGTTAAAATAAAAATCCTTAACTCCGAAGACTATTTATAAGCACTGTGAACTTTTGTATAGATGTATAGAATTGAATCTTTAGAAACGTTCACAGTGAAATGGAGGTACTTTACTTCCTAAAATTAATCCCATAGGAGATTTGAAATGACCTGGACTGAGTTTTGCGTCACGTTCATTTGTCACAAAGGCGTCCATGAAATAACTGCTAAAAAAATCGTGGCTTATGCAAAAGAGCATAAGATCTTTACAGGGACAATGGCAAGTCGGTGGGACGATAAGGTTGCGGACTTGCCAGATTGGAAGCCCAGCATGAAGATATCCATCAAAGCTGTAGCACATGAGTGGATTGAGGCAAATGAGCCTCAGGCATATTACAAGCAATTTTTCGCCTTAACATGCCCAGCTCAGTGAAGGCCGGATTAAAGACACGAGGATCAAAGGGCTTACAACCCTCTCGTGTCTTTTTTATTTTTATCTTTATACTATATTTTTTTTAACTGGTGCGGGGCTGTCATGCGTTATGTCAAACATTAAATAATACTCCCCCATCCCTTTTCTTAAGTAAGGCTTCCTAATACTTAAATAAGCATTCAACAAGCCCTAAAAACCCCCTGAAAACATGCTGTCATTCGTGGTCAATCTCGCAAGATCGCCACAAGTTGCCGATTCGTTTTAAAAGGTGGCTACGCCTCAAACTACATATACGCGGTAATTATCAAAAATTCCGCAGCCCCGCACACGAGGTCATAGCCTAATATCTTTTTTCAAGTTGCATAGGTCTTAGTCTTTGTTTAATACTTCATTCTAAGTCTCTATGCAGCTTGAGAGTAGTTTAGTTCATATAGCTTATTATTCCTAAAAAGTGATCTAACTCTACCAATTAATTTTCTAGCTATCGCAACAATAGCTCTTTTCTTTCCTGCTCGGATCGATATTCTTTCAAATGTCGATTTTAATGCAGGATCTTTCTTTATTGCTACCCAGGCACACTCAACAAGAACCCCCCTGAGAAGTGAGCTTCCCTGACGAGAGATATGACCTAATCTTCTTGCATCTCCACTAGAAAATTCCATTGGAGTTAAACCTGTGAAACTAAATAAAGCTCTCTCATTAGGAAATTGACTAAGATCTCCAAGTTCATTTGAGAGTATTCTAGCTGCGATAAATCCAATGCCGGGTACTGATCTATAAACAATCTCATAGGGGTCACACTTCGCCTGCTCTTTTAATTCTTTCGTTAAAGTTAGTATCTCCTGATCAAGACTCTTCCATGCAGTACAGAGACTTCCCACACTCCGTTTAATTTCATCTGATTGATCTTTGATAATTATTTCCACAATACCATGTCTTAACACTCCAACATGTTCTAGCTTTAACAATCCATAACAATGAAGCTTCATTCTAACCGTGTTCATTAGCCTAATTCTTAGTCTCATTAATTGAGTCCTAGTTCTAGTTAATTCTCTCTTTCTCTCATTCAAATCACTAGGAACCCTAATCCCTTTTAGTCTCCCAGCTGATAATTGAATCGCTAATTTTAAAGAATCTCTATGGTCTGTCTTAACCTTATCTCTTGAGGAGATTTCCACAGATGCTGCATTAACAACTATATTATTAATGCCTTCTCTCACTAAAGTTTTGTGCAATACAAAACCGCTAAATCCTGCCTCGTATGCACTATAGTATTCTGAATCAGGAAAATGATTCTTAATAAATTTAACAGCTTCCATGGGGTCTGCAATCATCCTACACCTCTTAACCTATTCTCCATCTATAACTACTGATAGTGCATAACTCTTCCTATGCACATCTATCCCAACATAGATCTTTCTTAATCCAATATTTGTGATATTTTTAGAGCTCATTTTAATACCCTCCAGTTTGATGTTATTTCTCAAAACAACTTTATCTTATTGGGGGGTATTATTCTCTACTCCGACATAGCAACTACTGTGGGAAATAAAATCCTGAGTTAATGGACGAGTTGTGGCGTCGTTTTGCCAGCTATTATAAATTACTATATCAATTACGATTGACATTAAAAGCGGCAGACCAATAACTAAATATTTTTTAAAGTTAGACCATCTTAAAGTCAGAATAGTGGCAATAAAGAAGTAAATAAAGCCGAAGAAGTATAATGCATGGTCACCGGGTGGAGATGCTCGTAAGCCTTGTCTAGGACTAAGAAAGAAGTCGGTGAGTATTGCTATGCTGAAGTGGCAAAGCAATATTACAATTAAACAGGCAGTCTTAAAAAAAGTGTTTCGAAGTCCAGCTAGCGGCTTACTTTTGAAATAGGCGAATAAACTTAAGCTAATACCGATGCCCAAAATTCCCGCTAAATAGACATAATAATATAAGTAACAAACAATGCAACCCATTGATACTCCAAGTGACAATAATATAGGGGATATTATTGGACTGCATTCCAATTTGCAAGTCATTTACATAGATCCTACTTGAGGACATTTTTCCTTTCGTTGAGACCCAATTAAGGTTCTAACTGTGACGGAGCTACATTACTAAGCTATTCGCTGAGGGAGAAAAAAACTAACTCGGAAAATAATTACGAGTTAGTTTATACCAGTGTTCCTATTTGTAAAAAAATTTTTACCTATCGCTGATACCACAAGAATGCCAAAGGGGACAAGCAACCAAGCGCCAAGTTCGCCAAGCGAATTATTTCTTGTAATCATCGCGAAGAGCATTATTAACATTGGTCCAAACAGCGAGATTGCAAATATATATTCGAGCGGTACCCGCCTTGGTTTTGATTCTGGTGCAGTGTCGTTATTTGTGGAATCAGAATTGGTTGGAGTCATTACTCTAGACCCATCGACAACTACTCATATTTCCTTTAGACTTTTCATTTCTAACTGTTTTTTCTAACTGTGACAGGGCTACATTTCAAATACCCATCATCTCCATCGATGGTTTTGATCAATCCGAAGCAAAAAGTGGACCCGCCGATTCTTCTTCCACGATGCTTCCGAATGGTTAGCATCCTTAGGAAGTTCCTCCCCAAAGGAAACTATTTCTATTCGTTTCATATCTACTCCTCTAGTTTTGAGGAAATCTGCGACAGCCAGTACTCTTTTACGTGCTAGAAGAAAATTATAGACTGCGCTGCCACGCTCATCAGCATGCCCCTCAACTACAATGCTCTGAGCAATATCGCATTCGAAAAGTCTTTTGATAAGGCCGACATTCCACTCCATATCTTGCTGAGCGCCCGCTGTCAAAACGAACGAATTCAAGTCAAAATAGATCTCGTTTTTGAAAGACTGCAATGCCTCTCCGGCTCCATAACAATGACTTTCAGACATAGCGAATGTTACTGGCTTTCCATTCCAGACACATTCTCCAAATACTAGGTACAATGGCAGAAAGAATAAGGGAGCCCTTTCGAGCAAAAAAAATATCGTCTTAACCATGGCCTTCGGCGACCCTCCGAAAATACATATTTGAAATTATAGACTAAAGGTCCAGTCTGCCTCACACTCCTGTAATCCGCAGGAGTTATTGACCAGTAGGAAAACATAAAACTCCCAATAAGTAAACCACATCTACATTTTTTCCTTTTTATAACTGAAACTGGGCTACAGGGGTAAACCGCGCCTTAAGATTATAGATACAGGATCGACACTATGTAGTATAAAAGCGGTATACATAAAACAAAATATGGAGACGATATGGCAAAGACAATGAACGCTAAGAAGAATGTAAAGAAAGCTCCACAGAAAACACCGAAAGAGAAGAAGCAAGCTAAAAGAG